>JAIVXD010000006.1:0-18595 GCA_048636195.1 Anaerolineales bacterium | reverse complement strand
GCTGTACATTATGACCTGCTCAGGGGCTATAGCTGCCTGCTCTATGACCAGATCCCTGGGAAAAATGATACGAGATCGATCCCGGTCTACTGTCACGCCTGCCTTTTCAAGCATTGTTAAGGTGTCATCCAACCCGGATTCATAGGTGAACCCTGTTTTTTCCAGGATGCTGAGTGATGCTTCGTGAATCGTTTTAACCTGTTCTTCTGAGAGGGGCCGGTATTGTCCACCTGAAAGACCTTTTAAATCCATATTTTACTCCTTTATTGCGAAAAAAGCTCTAATCGTTATTTTGTTCCCGTCAATTGATCCTCGCCGACGATCTCCTTAAGCTGTCTGGTCAGTATCGGGACGATCTCAAACAGATCTGCAACAATGTAGTAATCACAATTTTTAGTAATATTCGCTTCCGGGTCTGTATTGACTGCAACAATAAGACCTGAACTCTTCATGCCGGCGAAATGCTGTACAGACCCTGAGATACCACAGGCAATATAAACTTTAGGACTCACGGTTGCACCGGTCTGTCCTACCTGCATGGAATATGGAACCCATTCGGCATCGACGGCAACCCTGGAAGCTCCGACTGCCGCTCCGATAACGTCTGCACATTCAAAAAGAATGCGAAAGTTTTCTGAATTTTTCATACCCCGTCCACCGGATATGATAATATCGGCCTCAGATAAGTCGATACCTTTGGACGCTCCCTGTTTTATCTCCTTTACTATCAGGCCTTCACTTTCAGGACCTGTTTGGTAAGGAATCACCTCTGCTTCACAGGGTGCGGGTTTTTCCTCAAAAGCATTTGGCCGGATTCCATATATGTAGGAAACCCCGTTGACTTTAATGGTAGCGATTGTCTTTCCGGAAAACTGGGATTTATTCACGGTGTGCTCGGTCAGATTAATATCGGTACAATCCATAACAAGTGGCGCATCGAGGTAGGCTGCAATCCTGGGCAGTAATTCCTTTCCCTGGGAGCTTGTGAGCCCCAGCAGCGTGTTGATGCCCAAGTGCTCCATGGCATGGATGATCGCCATTGACCAAGAAACCGGATTCCACTCCAGAGGACCTTCAGTTGAAGAAATATCAATGATCTTTTGAACACCATAATACGCCAAATGAGATTTGAATTCAGCACCACTGCCATCGAGTAAGAAGGCATAAAGCTCATGGCTATCGTCGCTGGCAGCCGCAATAACGCCGAAATTTGTCTTTTTTAACTCACCATCTTTAATTTCTATAAGAATTCCTATCTTTTCCATAATCTATCAACACTGCAGACAGCGCTATAAAACCTTTGCTTCTTCACGCAGGACCCGAATGAGCTGCATTACCACCTCTTCCGGCTGCCCCTTCAGTTCTTTTGAACTACGCTCTTCAACGGCGGGTTTTAACTCAAGTATCTCAATACTACTCATAGGTTTTTCAATAGCTAAGCTTTCCAAATCAATTATTTTCACTTCCTTTTTTTTAGCCTTCATGATTGCCGGTAAAGTGGGATAACTTGGCTTGTTCAACCCTTTGCTTGTTCCAATAACGCAAGGAAGAGGCATATCTATAACTCCTCTTGCGCCTGCCTCCATCTCACATTCCACCAAAACCCGCTCCTGCTCCAATGAAAAAGCTATCACGTTGGACGCAACCGACATATTCAAAGCAGCCGCAAGTCTGTACATCGTTTGAAACCCTTCATTGTCTATGGATGCTTTGCCGGTAAATATAATATCCGGTTTTCCATCCTGTTCAATGGCCGCCTTAAGGGCCCTGGATGTAATGACACTGTCGGCTCGAACATTGGTTTTGATTAGTATTGCGCGATCAGCTCCCATGGCTAAAGCGGATCGAAGAGTATTGATGGCGTCTTTCTTCCCCACGCTAACGGCAATCACCTCGGAATCGCCAACCTGCTTTTTAACTCGAACAGCTTCTTCGACCGCATGTTCATCATACGGATTCAGTATAAAGGTGATCGATTCATCGAACTGGTTCTTCCCTTTAATGGTAATTTTTGCCGCTGAGTCTGGTACATGTTTTACACAAACACAGATTTTCATACCCGCTTCCTGTCAGTATTTTGTGTATTGTTTAACTTCTCAACTAAAATTCAAACAGGACTCCGCCCATAAGGACGTAGCCCTGTTTTTCAAATCATCCCCTATGTTTTTCATTACATAAAGTAACCCTGAACGGTGAACTCTGAACCTGTGAACCCCTACAGTATAACTATCCGTTGACAGAAAAGCTGCTGTCGTAGTTAATTTCACGTTTGCGTGAGAAAAAACCCACGTTGATGGTGCGCCCAATATGGCGTAGAGTGAATTGAAAAGGATCTTCGTCATGATCAAGCCCCTTCTCGCAAGCGTCAATTAATTCCGCCATCATAACGCCGACCACCGGGGCGTTTTTGTACTGGTTACCGCTGGTTCCGATGGCCATGTAAAATCCCTTCATGTCTGATTTATCGTAAATCGGAATCCAATCATCGGAACAGTCATAAAGATCGCATACCCCCCGAGGCTGATTTGGAATCTGCATGCTCGCCACCCGCTTGGCACACCGGTAGGTTTGGGCTTTCCATTGGGCTTCCGTGAGTTGATTGTCCCGTCCGTGTCCTCCCTTACCGGCATAAAATTCATCAGGGTCCACCCACTCATGGGTGTCACATTCCGGATCCTCACTGCCGATGAGGAACATGTTACCTACTTCCGGGCGGTAATAGCAACCGAGGTCACCATCAGACGTATGGTAGCCGTTATTTAAATAATCGTATCCTTCCGGAGACGGACAGTGCATCACCTCATGCCGCAGGGCCTTGGTCTTGATGTTGCATCCTTCGTAGACACCTTCTGCCATTTGATTGATCTTATAGGAATGAGGGCCTGCCACATTGACGACCACCGGTGCATCGATTTGAGTCCCGTCCTTAAGCATTACACCCAGCACCTGGTTGTCTTGGCTGCGAATTTCGACGACCTCGGCGTTAAACATGAATTCACCGCCTTTGGCTTCGGCAGCTCTCATGATATTATGGACGGATAATACCGGATCATTGACATAACCGCCTTCCGGGCAAAAAAGTGCGCCTTCAAGCATTTGGGTCGGCTCGTCAAAAAACCGGGAATCCTCGGGGCGCGTTACAGGCCAGAACTCGTGTAAATCATATACCGGTACCATTTCCTTGATTTTCGTATTGTCCCATTCTTCATAGGCAACGCCGACAGCGTCGTAGTGCTTTTTGACTTTGCGCCAGTCATGACCCTGGGATTTAAGAAGAATGGAACCGGTATTCATAAATCTGGCCAGGCCTTTCTCATCTTTTACGCGACCCAGATAATTTTCCCAGTCCAGCCAGTATTTGAAACCCTCATAGGCTATGGCCACACCATCCTCAGTCGAATAGTGGGCCCGGACGATGGCGCAGGATGCGGCGGTGGACCCTGAACCGGCATCGGACAATTTATCGATGTTCAAGGTCTTATAGCCCATCTTGCAAAGCTCATAGGCTATGGGAGCACCGATAATACCCGCTCCGACAAAAATGGCATCGTACTTTTTGTTCATTATAAAACCTCCTGTTTGATTTCGGATTTCTGAATGCTAACATGTTTCTCCCGAACTCCTGTTTCATTAACCCCACAACTCATTGAGCCAGTTGATTAAAACGTTCTCACCGGCAGGACGCAGTCCAAATTCCGCCCCTGCTTCAAGAATCGACGCAATCATATCCCTGGCATATCCCCTGGAACAGGTAAAAAGAATACCGGATCTCTCCGGAGCCCTTTCCAGGATTACAATTTGGCAGGGTACATGCGAAAACGGTCCTTGCAGTAAAAACGGTGTTTCCTTTAAAGGATCAAGAAAATCGAGAGAAGTTAATTTTTCTGTTATTGAAAAAATATCTTTACCGAATAAAGCCAAAAATACAGTTGTATCTGTTACATCAGTAAAAGCGGGATTATCGGGGACATCCGGTTTTGCTCCTGATAGATGCCATATCGATACCTGGGTCCGGTTCATGCGATTTAAGAGAATTCCATTTTTAAATACGCATTGGCCAGGGGACTCCGGTACATTCATACCCCAGGTCTGAATTTTCGAAATATCCACGTCCTGAAAATCCCATCTGGCTCTGTGGCTTAAATCGATCACATATGGCCCTGTTCCTTCAGCCTCGTATTCCAGTACTACGGTCCAGTTGTCCCGCATTTCAGTTTTCGCCGGCCTGCTGTCAAATGATACAGGGGATCGTCTGATAATATTTTTCATTACTTTCACCTCTAGACCCGGACAAGCCGGAATTGGCTATTGAAAATTGAATATTTGTAGATTTCGTTCGCGCAGCGCAGGTGCTTGCGCCGCGTGCCACGCTGTCATTTTTATGGTCGTTTTTTTTATAATGAAAGCATTCCTTAAATAGTCAATATTCAATCGACAATATTCAATTATTAGAACCGTTCTCACATTCGTAATCTTTTTCCTTCAGGATCATAAAAGGGAGTTGGTACCACCATCCCATAAAGATGCTTGCCCTGGCATTCGTCTTCATAAATCTGCAAACGTGTCCCTTCCTTAGCCAGCGGTGAATCCACCAAAGCCAGCCCAATGCTCTCTTTCAGCACAAAACTAAAGCGAGCTATGCATACATAGCCCCTGATGGAACTATCCACAATAATAGATCCATCTTTCGGCGTGTGAGAGGGGTTTTCCATTTTAAACCCTGCCAGTGTCAAACGCCCTTCCTGTTTTTCGGTCTGTTTTAGTGCCACTGCACCTACTGTTTTTGCCTCTGTTTTGTTGCGGTCCCAGAGGAAACTGAGTCCGACGTCGTGCAGAGTTGTTCGCTGCTCAGATTCCGACCCGATGATGACGTGACCTTTCTCCATGCGAAGCACGTTTTGTGCCTCCAGCCCAAAATTTTGAATATCAAACTGCTTGCCGGCTTCCGCCACCAAACCCCAAAGAGACTGCATATATGATGAAGGAACGTGCAGCTCGTAGGAGAGTTCTCCCACAAATCCAAGACGCAAAGTACGTACAGGAATTTCATTATTAATGGTAAATTCACGATACCCGATAAACGGAAATGCTTCATTGGACACATCCGTGTCAGCGACTTTTTCAAGCACCTTACGTGCATTTGGTCCAGCCAGATTGATGACCCCAAATGCATCGGTGAGGTTGACCATATGAAAGTCCCAGCCGTCATAACGTGTGTGATAGCGGAACCACTCGACTGTGTTGCCGGCACGGCCGGTGGAGGTGGTAAAATAGTAATCGTTTTCACCCCGTTTTACCACCACGCCGTCATCAATAATACAGCCGTCGTCATTGCACATAGCCGCGTATTTAACCTTGCCGTCAGAAATATTTGACATGTTGCCTGCATAAACCCGCTGCAAGGCCTTTAGCGCATCCGGTCCCCAAATCCTGAATTTGCCTAAAGTGGACGCATCGAACATACCAACATTATTACGGACGTTTTCAATTTCTTCACGGCAGCCGGAGTCCCGGGAAAAATACCGCGCCCGTTTCCAGACGCCGCTGCGTCGCATGATACCGCCGGAAGATTTTTGAGAATCATGTGCCGGTGTTCGTTTACACATATCATGGTTTCTGCCTGCATACGTAGCGATAAACGCAGGAACCAGGGGAGACCTGACGGTTGTCGGCCGGGCTGAAACAGTTGAGTCTTCAAGATACTGCGCCACAAACAACGGGAGGTTATGTCCGGGAATTCCCCACTGTCCGGGCCCTGTACCGGCAGCTGTAAAGCGCTTAACTAACTCCGTTGCATCAAAGCCCATTTCCAGAGCTTGTTCCACATTCTTAATGGTCGTATCTTCATCGAAACAAATAAAGCTTTTGCGGCCCTTAACCGGAGCCTGGACCAGTTTACAGCCCCTGACCGGGCCGGGCAGATCATTAAGCGTCTCCCGGGCCTGTTTCAGATCTGCTTCAACGGTTGCGCCACAATCGGCCGCCGCCATAAGTCCCGCTAAGTTTCCAGAGGCCTCGATAGATAAAGGATCATTTAAACCCATCAAGCGGCCGGCAGCATGCATTTTGACCGGCAGTTTTTTCGGCAAAAAGAAACCGGTGTGGTTGTCATATGCTAATTGCGCCTGGGCCAGGGTAAGTGGACCGGTCAACGGTGTCATCCCCGCCGATGCCACCAAAAGATCACAATCAACATCCCGATGGTGGGTCCCTTGGATTGTGCTTAAGGTAACTCTTTTTACGCTTTTATCGCCGTGGGCCAAGATGGCCACCCATCCTCGCAAAAACCGTATCTTTTTCTTAGCAAGATCTGCCACCAAACCGGGATCCTGTCCGTCTTCCCTGATATCGGCGACATATGAGATCTTGAGACCTAAATTAGAAAGATCCAATGCCGCTTCTAAGCCTAAATCATGTCCGATGCTGAAAACAGCCTTTTCGCCGGGAAGCAGGCCATAAGTTCGTGCCAAACGATGTGCACAGCTAATCTGCATGACACCGGGGCGTTCGTTATTTTCAAAAAGCAGCGGGCGCTCAATACACCCCGTCGCCACCACAACACTGTCAGCCCGGATTTCGATATAGCGTTCATCGAAGTGATCGGATTCACCACCCACTTGAAAGGCGGTGATGAGATTGTTGTTGTATGCCCCAACCATAGCAGTATGAATAAAACCACGAATGTTGGGTGTTTCCGAAACCGTTTTTGCAAGTTCCCTGGCTCTTTCGAATAAATGGATGCCATTGCTGTATTCTGCTGCCCGGTAGTCAAAAAAACCACCCAGCCAGGGGCGGGATTCCAAAAGGATCACACGCAGTCCTTGCTTGGCTGCGGTTAGGGCCGCCGACATACCCGCAGGTCCTCCGCCGATAACACACACATCCGCTTTGGGATAGATTTCTTCATATTTTCCGTTCATCTGAAAATCGGGAGAAATTTTCCCAAGCCCGGCGGCCTTTCGCACTTGTTTAAGAGCGATAGGCCATATTGGGGCTGGTTTGTGCATGGTGCGGTAGTAAAACCCGGCGGGCATGGCCCAATCCAGCCTATCCATGAAACCCATAAGATCATTTTCAGCAGTTCCTATAACATTCTGCGCTTTTATGGTCATCCCGTTTTTAAGAAGCGTATTTTCAGTGCATACATTGGGTATGCCGTTAATTTCCATACGGGTATTGCTGCATTCGCCATCCAGGCTGTATAGACCCCGGGGACGGTGATACTTGAGGCTTCTCGAAAAAATGCGGATGCCATTGGCATACAGGGCGGTAGCAATCGTATCGCCGCCTATCCCCTGGTAGATTTTTCGCTTATAATTCAGGGAGATTTTTTGCGCTGGGTTGATTCGCAAGGTCGGCAGTTGGCTTAGCCTGTTCATTAGTTTGCCTCCGGTTTGTCTACTTCAAGGTTGGTTGTTGTGTCTCGGTATATTGTGAACCAGGCACCACAGCCATCCCGGTGAAACCACCATTCCTTCTGAATTCCTGCTACGCATTTATTCATATGGACATAATCGCACCACCTTTTGTCGTTCATTTCTTCGGCAGGCCTTGGCCCCTTTTCTTCCCCGCCATAGCGGAATTCATAACCGTTTCTTTTGCCGCAAATCGGACAGGTAATGGTTAATGCCATGAAAGTTTCCCCTTTTTAAAATAAAATGACGGAGCGAATCCCGCCAAGGCGGGACGCAAATATTCAATCGTCAATATTCAATAGTCAATTGCCTAGTTATCAGGACTATAATCCATAAGCGCTGCGGTTTCACCCATCAACCGGTGCTGCTCAAAGCGGCGCAGGTTGAAGGGTTTCAGCATGTCGGGACAATTCCCGCTTGCCATGAACTGGGCCAGATATTTTCCGGTGGCAGCACAGGATTTAAAACCGAAATACCCCCACCCGCAGTCCATATAATAACCTTCAATGGGATCGTTGCCGTCCATGATAGGCGCCATATCCGGGGTCATATCGGCAAGACCGGCCCAGTGACGCATGAATTTAACCCCTCTTAAACATGGCAGCATCTCCGCAAGCGCTTCAGCCTGATGTTTGATGTAATAAGCCGTGGTTTGGGTGGTGTAATTAGGCCAGGGGTCCATGTGAGCTCCGGTGGCGATTTCGCCTTTTAGTGTCTGGTTCGCATATGCGTGATACGTACCCGATGAAACCACATGATTTAATATGGGTTTAAGCGGTTGCGTCACCATGGCCTGGATGGTCAAGACGCTGATGGGCAGCGTGATCCCCAGCATTTCATAGGAAATGGCTGCGGAATAACCTCCTGCCGACAGCAAAACCCGCGGGGTATTAATTTTCCCATGCTCCGTATCCACAGAGACGATTTTGCCGTTTTCAACACCAATGCCTGTAACGGCGGTCTGCTGATGAATATGCACCCCATGTTTCGAAGCACCTTTTGCCAATCCCCAGACCACCGCATCATGGCGCACAATGCCGCCCGGGGGGTGATACATGGCACCAAAAATCGGATAGGTGATGTCCTCTGATATATTAAGGGCAGGCACCAGTTCCTTGCATTGCTTGGCATCAATCAGATGACTTTCAATGCCGTGAAACTGTGCCGTGGCAATACTCATACGTGCTGCATTCATGGCTGCTTCGCTGTGCATCAAATTCAGGTTCCCACAATTAAAAAACATCAGGTTGTAATCGAGTTCTTTTGTTAGCATGGGCCAGAGTTCAAGGGCTTCCTTATAAAACGGAATATTTTCCTGCGTTCGCTGATTGGCGCGAACAATTGCCGTGTTCCGGCCGGCGCCTCCGAAACCGATATAACGCTTTTCGAGAACCGCCACATCGGTGATTCCATGATCCCGAGCCAGAAAATAGGCAGTGGCCAGACCATGCAGACCGCCGCCGATGATAACCGCGTCGTAGCTGGACTTGAGCCGGGGTGTTTTGCCCCACAAGGGTTTATATCTCCCAAACATAAGCGCTCCTTTTTTCCATGTTATAATTGATCCGGTTCCAACTCGAGTAGTTCAGAAATAATAGAGAAATAGCCCTCAAGAGATTGCATCATCATTTCGATATTAACCATTTCTGTGGGTGTATGGGCAAAGCATTCTTCTGTTCCCGAATATCCAATTGTAGGAATATCCATCAAAGCGGATGTCATACTACCGTCGGTTCCAAATTTCCAGTACTTTATTTCCGGATTTTGTCCAATTTTTTTTAAGGCTCGAAGTGTCTTTTGGACAAATGTATGTTCTTCGTCGGTGATCCACGGCGGGTGATATTTCTGAACTTCCTTTTCATAGCCGGTATAAGACCTTTCCAATAATTTTCTGACATAAACGGTCGCTTCAAACTGGGGGTCATCTTTTTTGATTTCTTTGAACAAAAGCCTGAATTCTTCTAAAAGTTCTTCGACACTCTCACCGGGCATATATCTACGATCAATTGAAATTTCACATTCATCAGGAATCATACTCAAGGCCCCTGGCCGGCAAACCAGATTTGTTATGGTAACGGAACTATCGCCAAGAAGTGGATGGCTGCGCAAGTTTTTATTCAATCTTCTAAATACATAATGGAGCACGGGCATCATCTTTTCAAGGGCATTGATGCCCTCCAGGGGGATTGAAGAATGAGCGGTTTTGCCTTTTGTCTGGACGACGATTTCCACTTTTCCCCTTTGTCCCAGCACAACATTGAGGCCGGTAGGTTCACATAAAAAAACCAGATCGCAACCAATTTTTTTATCCGGAAGTGTTTGCTTGCATAAATATTCCATGCCAAACATTTCCGCCGCTTCCTCATGGACAACTGCGGAAAAAATCAGATTTCCTTTCATCCCCCCCCTGGTTTTTAATAATTTCAGCAATTTCATGGTAAACAGTTGGACGGAGAGCCCTCCCTTCAGATCTGCCGCACCTCTTCCGTGAATATTGCCGTTATCATCAATTTCTGCACTAAAAGGATCATACGGGTGCCAATTATTAATGTTGCCGGCAGGTACAACGTCGAGATGCCCATTCAAGAGAATAGTTGCACCGTTTTCCTGTCCCCGTATAACACCGACGACGTTTCCAATACCGTCGATAAAAGCATCATCCAGGTCAAATTCTTCGAGTTTCTTTAAAATTACTTTTGCGAGTTCCCCCTCCTGTCCGGTAAAGGATGGTATTTTTATAATTTCTTGTGTAAATTTTATAACCTCTTTTTGAATTTCTTCAATTAATTTTATCATTAATCTAAGAGTTCCTTATTCAGCGAGAGAGTTATACCTCGAACAGCAACAAATAGCGAAATCAAAGGTTAAAGCTACTTTTGTGTATATATGAAAAATGCCCTCTGATTGTATATCGTCTTTTACCTCATTTTTTCCTCTTAAAACTCCAGACGGGCCAAAAGACAAGTCCCGCCTGGGCGGGATGTAATTATTTTTTTGCCGAGGCCCTCACTTCGCGGAGGAACACAGCATTTGCAAAGTTGTAAACCCAAAATTCTGTGGCGCTTTTGTTTCAGCAGCATCCCTTCCATTCAATGCACCATTCACAATATATTCTTTACCCAAGAATTTCTGGAAGAAAGTTACAACTTTATCAATTGTTGGTGTTTCTAAGCCACATAATTCATTTATACCTTTCATCATACAACTACCACCAGGAATATCTTCAGTAAAATAACGATTAGTAAAATCCGGCAAAAATGTGCCATCGTTTTGCTTTAGAAATGGACAACGTATTCCTTTATAAGCCGCATTTGTAGCAAAACATGAACGGTATGTACTCATATCGGTAATTGAATCATGATAAGTCTTTTTAATACGTTCGGAATTTGGCGGGTTTTCAGCGGATAAACCTTCTAAGCCACCTTTTTCTTCTATCATACGAATTGCATTCTGTAATTCACCATCACATTGTTCAATCAAATTTGCGCTGAAATCATCCATATCTTCATAGAAAAATGGATTCTCAGTTAAAGTATCACCTTCTTTATATTCATGAAGCAAGCCATACAAACGTTGTGGATGAATAATACTATTTGCATTATATAATGTTAAAGATAAGAAATATTTCATTTTTGTAATAGATGTTCCATTCCACATCTCTGTCACATATTTACCAACTTCATCTATTCGACTGCGTGGATAACATGCAATAGAATATTTATGTTTCTTGCCGATCAAACTTACACGTCGGCCAAATTCTTTTATGCGGCAATTGTATGGCATCGGCTGAACAACTGCCAAACAAATCTTATCAAAAGTAGAGCCTAATGCTTTTCGTGCAATCCATTCAACTACACCACCAGGTGTAGCCATTATAATGGCGCCAGGACGAAGATAATCTTTAATTGCAGTCAAAACCGGTTCCAATGAAAATTCAGGTAAAGGCAAAACAATTATATCAGCTCCAGGAATTATATCAGCAGGTTTTTTAGAAACATAACGCGGACGACCAATGGTTTGAGATCCATCAGGATTATCAACAATTAAGTCTCCACCCGTTTTTGCAATTACCGCATTCCAACGTTCAGATTCATTTTGAAATGGAGCAAAAACGTCCACTGTAAAGCCGTTTGAAGAGAATTCACCCACACAGACATGGGATGCATTACCGGCACCACAAACTACTATAGTCCTGGAATCTTTTGAAACAACGCTTGATTCATTTATATTTTTTTTCATACAATTACCCTCGATAATTTTTTTAGTTGTCAATCCAAACGATCGGCTAAAGCAATCAACAATATTGAATAGTACTTTTTCAAGCCCCACCTTCATCGACCTGTTTGGAAACAATAACCTGTTCGGATTTATACAGGCCATTTGAATGCAACCCGGTCAATTGAGTATTCAGGTAATCCAGAAATATTTACTGCTCATTTTTCTCCATGTTTCCTAAATTAATTCTTCAGTAAAACTCATAACATCATCGTCAAGAAGAATTCTTATCAAATGAATCCGCATCTCGGAGGTTCCCCAATTTTCCAAATATAAAAACTGATTATCATCGGCCACATGGTTGCTTGATGATAGCGAACCAACCATGTACTGGGTAAAAGAATTTTTAAAATAGAGATCTGTGCTTTTTCTCAAATCCAGTCGGTGGGTGTGGCCGCAGAAAACATCCTCTATTTTATGTTCCCTGACAAAAGCAGTCACATGGAAGGAATTCCGGAGCGGCTCCGCATCCATGGTCAGGATCGAGTGGTGAATCAACATCATGGACTTATCATATTTCATCCGGTTGATCTTCCTGGAGATATTCCTTAAAATTTCCTCTTCAACAAAACCTTCGTTTTCGTAAAGAATATTGGAATCTATACAGATAACCAGCACGGTCATTCTATCAATGGTAAATAGCTTAATATAATTAAGATCAGTGTAATAATTTTTTGTTTTGGTAATATCCCGCTGTAAATAAAGGTCCTTCTTGGTCGTCAGTTCTGGTCTTAATGGTGAAATAATCTCATTATGATCGATGTATTTCTCGAAATATTCATGTGATCGCATATTTCTTTTATCATGATTGCCGATAACAGAGATAACGTTTTCACAGGCAATACCCTTTAAGAACTGTCCCGCATCCTGATATTCACTTTCCAGCCCATCAGAGGTACTGTCACCCGTATTAATAACCAGATCGGCAGGGTATGAGTTGATTTTATCCAGCAACACCTCGTCATTACCATCCCAATGGCGTGTTCCAAAATGTAAATCGGATATCTGTAAAATATTCACTCCAGTTTGCCTCTATTTAGCGGTGATCTCCATTGATAAGACTCTTGTACCACAAGTGTCCGGGAGATTTTTTACAAATAACGTGTAATGTAATAATATAATAAGATTTTATTGACAATTATTTTGTTATTTGTTGTTTTGATACTTAACGTACTTTCTTACCATTTCACATTCATCCCGTCCTGCACTACAACCTTATCTTCCTGACAAGTTCGGTAAGAAAAGAAGTAATTTATCTGATTACTTCTTTTCCTTTAATAACTTCTCAATCTTTTCTGGTTCTCCGTGCTTCATTCGGTAACAATGTTTTTCCTCGGGGAATTGGCCACTTTTGACTTCATCAATAAAAGCTGTCACCGATTTTTTAATTTTTAAACAAAATGAAGAAGTGTTTCTTCATTCTCTATTTTCATATATACATCTCATGTCTGCAGATGATTACGTCTGAACGTTTGTTTAATGAAATGATGTTATTACAAATACAATTCAGGTTGTTTCAAAAAATCCTTAAATCCATTCACATCAACAGCCGCATCCGCTAACTTGGAGACACCCAGTTTTAGCGTTTCAATATCCGATGCCAATGATATCCTGATGTAGTGTTGCTTTTCACTGCCCAACACACCAAACGCGGATCGATCCAAAGTCGCTACGCCATGTTTATACAATGCAAATAATTGGAATAGAGTCGATGGAGGCGTTGACTCCGGATTACGTGCTGAAAATTCGATAGCACCAAGTCGTTCACAAACGTCAGCAACGTTGATAAACGCATAAAAAGCGCCTCCTGGCCGTGTACAATGCATCCCATCAACTGCATTAATCAAAGGAACGATCACATCGCGCCGTTGCTGAAATCGTGCACACATTTTTTGAGTTATCTTTTTATTTACCGGATTATCCAATGCTTCTTTAGCAGCTACTTGAATAAAAGGAGGCGTACAGGAATAAATATTGATAGACCACAAT
Organism: Anaerolineales bacterium; assembly: GCA_048636195.1. Taxonomy (GTDB): domain Bacteria; phylum Desulfobacterota; class DSM-4660; order Desulfatiglandales; family Desulfatiglandaceae; genus 4484-190-2. The sequence continues at coordinate 4,916 of JAIVXD010000006.1, read as the reverse complement.
CTAAGTGCATGAGCTTCCTCTTTTGTCGGTAATACCGCATATCCGATGCGCCAACCCGTCATGGCAAATGTTTTGGAGTGGCAATTCATGATGATCGTTCGCGCCTTCATCCCAGGTTGACTGATAATGCTATGGTGATTATTACCGTCAAACACAATTTCTTCGTATACTTCATCCGAAAGAATCCTGTAGTGGGGATGGGCTTGCTCCTCCATAATTGTTGCGATATCCGCCAAATCCTCTTTTGTCAGTACACCGCCTGTCGGATTGGAAGGGGAGTTGATCACGAGGAGTTTAGTTTTTCGATTGACCATTGAAGCCAGCGTTATTGCATCGAACCTGTAATTATTCTCTTCTTTTAAATGAAGAGGTCTCGGTGTAGCACCAACATAATTAGTCCACACTTCATAGGCGGGAAAACCTGGTGAAGGATAAATCACCTCGTCTCCTGGATCCACATAGGTTAAAAAACTGAACGGGATGGGTGGTTTTCCCCCCGAAGTGACAAGCACTTGATCCGCTGATACTTCAACATTTCTGGTTTTACTGACAAAACGAGCGATACTTTCACGAAATGCAATTACTCCTTGTGGATCACAATAATGTGTATTCCCCGATTTGATATTTGCAATGGCGCATTCATTAATGTTATCCGCACTATCATTATCAGGCTCACCCAAATTTAGTCGCACCACTTGTTGTCCCATTGCCTCGGCTTTGGCAATGTCGTCAGCGATCTTAAATTCGTTTCGTGAACCCAATCTTGCAAGCCGTTGAGCAAATAACTTTCCCATTATTTTTCTTCCTTGTATGTATAATTTATTCTGAACCGGCTAAAAAACTTCTCACTATGACTGCATTCGTGAGTAGTGCTATCGGGTCTAAGGAGACAGAAGGTGCCATAAACACGAGTTTCTAGCCAGAGAATGAGTTGAACTTACTAGATTCCCCCTTGGCGGAAATGACTTGGGTTGATTCGTGAAAGTTATATTCCCTTAATTTCCCAGTAACCATCAATTTAATGTTGGATCCAGCCAGTCGCGGACCCAGTCGCCGAGGATGCTCATGGCCAGAGTTGCGAGAAAAATAGTAATGCCCGGTAATACGGCGATCCACCAGGCGGTAGTCAGATAATCCCGGCCGAACCCCAGCATGTTTCCGAGACTCGTCAGCGGCGGCTGGATGCCGATGCCGAGAAAACTCAGGGAGGTCTCCAGGATCACGGTACCCGGGAAGTTGAGGGTCATATTCACGATTAACGCGCTGGATATATTAGGAAGAATATGGCGCAGGTAAACCCTTGTCGGGGTCGCGCCAAGGGTGTTGACCGCAACCGCATAACCATGGGTCCTGGCCGACAATGCCAGTCCACGTGTAAGTCGTGCGTAGCGCTCCCAGCCATATATACCCATCAGAGCGATAAACAATGTCAGGCTGTTGCCCAAAAAGGCGAGCAAAGCCAATGCAATGATGAAAAACGGCAACGCCGCTTGAAAATCAATAGCTGCCATCACAACGTCGTCAACCCAACCGCGAAAGTGCGCCGCCAGAAAGCCGAGTGAAGTCCCCAGAATTGCACCGATGATGGTGCCCAAAAACGCGACCAGCAGGCTCAGGCGGATTGAAAAAATGAGGCGGCTTAACACATCGCGTCCGAGGTCGTCGGTGCCAAACAAGTGATTCCAATCACCGCCTTCCATCCCAACAGGCGCTTGCAACCGTGCCCGCAGATCAATGGCCGTATACTCGTAGGGGGAGATAAGCGGTGCGGAAACCGCAACGAAAATCATAAACAGCAACCATAGGGCTGCAATTATCATAAGCGGAGGGTAACGCTCGAAAAAGCGGCGCACTTTGGTCCGAAAGTCCTCTCTGGGTCGCACGGCTGGACGTGTCAATAGCGATGCAGCTTGTGGATTGTCAGTCATAGTAAATCCCATTATTCTTTTTTCTGGAGATCGCGAACCCGTGGATCCAACCACCCGTAAGAAAGGTCGACGATCAGATTAGTGGTTACCATTGAAATGGCTATCATCAGTATGGCCGTCTGGACCACTGCCAGGTCTCTGTTGGCTACTGAATTCACCAACAGCCGCCCTACACCCGGCCACGCAAATACGTTTTCGGTAATGACGCCGCCGACAATCAGGCTGCCGACAAAAAAGCCGGCAACGGTAACGGTCGGAATGGCAGCGTTGGGAAGGGCGTGTTCTCGAACGACTTTTCGCCATGGCACACCCTTGGCCATGGCGGTGCGAATATAGGGTTGACTGAGTACTTCCAGCATAGACGACCGCATAAACCGTGCGAACACCGCTGCTTCCGCGGTGGCCATAGTGATTACCGGCATAATGTAGTGCCGCCATGTTTCGCTGCCGGCACTGGGAAATATTTGCCATGTTACTGAAAACAAAAGGATTAAAAGCACACCCAAAAAGAAGTTTGGGATACTCAACCCCATAACAGCCAGGGTCATTGTAGAGCGATCTATGGCAGTGTTGTGGTGAAGAGCCGAATAGATACCCGCCGGAATTCCGATCAAAAAAGTAAAGAAGGCAGTGATTCCCATCAGCGATAGCGTTTTCGGGATGCGCTCTGCCACAACTTCAATGGCATCACGGCCGTCGAGATAGGACTGGCCCAAATCGCCTTGAAATATATTGCCGATGTAAATCAGATACTGCTGCCAGATGGGCTTGTTTAAACCCCACGCTTCACGAAGCGCTTCGATGGCCTCAGCGCTCGCATCGGGACCAAAGATCACCAGTGCGGAGTCGCCGGACATACGCAAGGCGACAAAAACAAAGGTGACAATAATGCAGACCGTTAGAAAAGCCCGAAAAATTTTCCGAAACAAATATTGGGTTGACATATTATCTCCTGGTCCTCATTACGTTTCACCGTGGACGACATGGCACGCGACCCAATGGCCGTCCTCCAAGGGCTTCAATTCGGGTAGGCGTTCCTTACAAACTTGTTTGGCCTGATGGCAACGTGTATGGAAGCGACAGCCTGGTGGAAGATCAATCGGGCTCGGCGGATCACCTTTCAGAAGAGTCCGTTCACGTTTAAGTCCCGGTTCCGGAATCGGTATGGCCGAAAGCAACGCCTGGGTATACGGATGTGCCGGACTATCGAACAACAGTTCGCCCTGGGCCAATTCAACGATCTTACCCAGGTACATGACGGCTACCCTCTCACAGACGTGGCGCACGATGCTCAGATCGTGGCTGATGAATATCATGGTCAGTCCCAGGCGTTTGGTTAGCTCGGCGAGCAAATTGATAACCTGGGCCTGGATAGACACGTCAAGCGCTGAAACCGGTTCGTCACAAACCAGCAGTTCAGGCTCGAGCACCAGCGCCCGGGCCAGGACAACGCGTTGGCGCTGTCCCCCGCTTAATTCAAATGGATAGCGGTAGAAGGTGTGATCCTTTAAGTCCATGGAACGCAGAATTTCAGCAGCCTTATCATGGCGCTCTGATATGTCGGCAATGTTGTGGATGAGCAACGGCTCGGCGACCTGATCGAAAACATTCATACGCGGATCCAGGGCGCCGAGTGGATCCTGGAATACATACTGCATCTGCCGGCGGAGTTGGCGCCACTCGCCCGGCGGAAGCCCGGAAATCTGCCGGTCTTTAAATGCAACGCTGCCCGATGTCGGGGCGTCGATGTTCAGCACCAGGCGGGCGATGGTGGATTTTCCACAACCGCTCTCACCAACAATACCGAAAGTTTCACCTTTGTTAACGCTAAACGAGACACCGTCAACAGCCTTGAGATCAGCTTTTTTTCGGCCCAGCCAGCCTCCTCTTCGAATTTTATAGTACTTCATAAGGGCAGTGGCTTTCAGCAACGGCGTTCCGTTTCCACTCTGCCGGGATACATGTGAGGCTCCTTCCTGTGTATTCACTGTTGCAGCCCTCCTCGTTGGGGATTAAAGCAGGCGATACTATGGCCGTCCGGTCCGATCGCAAGAGACGGTTGGTTGAGCCTGCATTCCTCTAAAGGAACCGGACAACGTGGTGCGAAAGCACAGCCTTGCGGCATTTCGTGAGGGGCCGGCACAGATCCTTTCATAGGAAACAGCTTATCGGTACGGCGATCGATCCGGGGCAATGAGGCGAGCAACCCGCGAGTGTATGGATGGCGTGGATCAGCAAATATACTCTTAACCGGTCCTTTCTCGGCAATCCGTCCACAATACATCACAGCCATTCTATCGCAGGTTTCCGCAACAACAGCGAGATCATGGGTGATCAGAATAATGGACATCCCCATTTCCTTGCGCAAGCCGCGAATCAGCTCGAGTATCTGAGCCTGGATGGTCACGTCCAGTGCCGTCGTCGGTTCATCTGCGATGAGCAACCGGGGACGGCCGGCCAAAGCCATGGCAATCATTGCCCGCTGGCTCATACCGCCGGACATTTGGTGCGGGTATTCCCTTAGCCGCTGTTTCGGATCGGGAATGCCCACGCGAACCAGCAAACGCCGGGCTTCTTCCCGGGCAGCCTGACCCATTAATCCCAATTGTTCCTCCACCACACCTCCAACCTGGTCTCCGATCGTATCGGTGGGATTCAAAACAGGTGTACCGGTGTTGTAAACGATGGATTCAATCACCTGGCGACCGATAGTGTGAACCGGATTAAGAGAGCTCATGGGATCCTGAAAGATCATCGCGATTGCACGACCCCGCATCCGCGTCAGCCCCTTCTCATCCAGCCCCAGCAGATCCTGTTTTCTATAGCGCACATTTCCGCGGATAAGCGCCCTCGGGCCCAGCAACTGCATCACAGCCATGCATGTGACGCTTTTGCCACTGCCGCTTTCGCCCACCAGTCCCAGAATCTCGCCGGGGTACACTTCCATGTCTACCCCAAACAGGCACCGCACCCAGCCGGTGGGTGTAT
>JAIVXD010000005.1:0-19449 GCA_048636195.1 Anaerolineales bacterium | reverse complement strand
GCCATGCCGAAACACCCCCTCACAAGCCATCGAACCGACTCGTCTATGTCAGCGTCCGGCATAACAACCACATGATTCTTGCCATTTCCATTAATGGAAGAGGTCTTCCCAAGCTTTCCGCACATTTCAAAAAGCTCGTGCCCTGCCCTGTTTGACCCAATAAACCCGACTCCCTTTATCTCCGGCTGTGACAATATATCCTTGTTTATGTGCCTTCCGCCATGAACCATATTTATGACACCCGGAGGAAACCCCGCCTCCTGCGCCACTCTGCAAATAGTTTCCGCGGCCACAGGATCTTGTCTGCTTGGGCTTACGACAACCGTACATCCGGCAGCAAGGGCATAGGGCACAAAGGATGACCAGGCATGCATGGGAATGTTTCCCGGTGTGATAATTAAAAAAGGACCCAAAGGTTCCCACACAAGGTATTGATCAATACCATTGGCAAGTTGATCAATGTGCTCATTCTTTTTGGCCAACCCATACAGGGCGGAACATGCAGATTCAATGTTCTCAATGACCCTGCTCACCGAACCCCTGGCTTCACCGATTGTCCTTCCATGATCCTGCGTAAGCACCCTGCAAAGCTCATCGTAGTTTTCCTCAAACTTGGCATGCATACCAAAAAGCAACCGCGCCCTGTCTCGCAAAGACACGTCCTTCCATGTTTGAAAAGCCTTGTAGGCTGCATCCACGGCGGCACGTGCTTCCTCCTTCGTGGCCGAGGGAAGCTCTGCAATCACCTCATCTGTAGCAGGATTTGTAACCTGCTCAATTGATTTAGATTCAGAATCAATCCATTTTCCATCGATAAAAAATTTTAATTTTCCATAATGTTTTTTCACTTCAGGCAATAACGACATACAAATCTCCTATACATTTCTGTTTATTGTGTTGATATGGTTCATCGAGTTTATTGGTATTGATCTGAACTCAATAAGCTCACAAACTACCGCATCATCATATTGGGTAGAAAAAGGGCAAGTTGCGGGAAAATTGTAATAAGAATCACAATTGCAAATATTGATAAAAGAAAAGGGGCAACACCACGAAATATCGTTTCTATAGGGACGTCTTTTGCGACTCCGGCAACGGTAAATATGTTAAGTCCCATTGGCGGGGTAATCAGTCCTGCCTCCATCATCAGAACCGCGATGACGCCAAACCATATGGGATTAAAGCCCAGGGCCAGAATGACCGGATAAATGACCGGCATGGTCAACACCATCATGGATATGGCATCTAAGAAGCAACCCAGAAACAGATAGATGATAACAATAATTGTGTGAATTAAGTATGGGGAAACTTCAAGAGCAGCCGCCCAGCCCGCCACCTTCATAGGGATTGTGGATAATGCCAGGAAGTAGCTGAACACATTTGCTCCAGCCACAAGGAACAGGACCATTACCGAAATCCGGACAGCCTCCAGCAGGGCCCCTACCAGGTTTTGCCTGTTCAATTTCCTTTTGATTATAGCCACCAGAAACAGTACTGTCGCGCCCATCGCACCAGCTTCAGTAGGAGTAAATAAGCCTCCGTAAATACCCCCCATCACCACCAAAAAGATTGCCAGCGGCTCCCATACACCCAAAAGTGCTGAGAACTTCTCTCTCCAGCTGACCGCTTCAGGACTGACCGGGGCAACACTGGGGTTAAGCTTAACCCAAACCACAACAATAGCCATATAGGCTACCGCAAGAATCAATCCGGGTATCATGCCGGCCACAAGGAGCTTCCCGATGGACTGCTCCGTCAGCATGCCATAGACTATAAAACCTATACTCGGTGGTATCAGAAAACCCAGGGTGCCGCCGGCAGCTACAGTACCTGTAGCGAGCCTCGGGTGATAGTTGAACCGCTTCATTTCCGGAAGCGCAACAGTCCCCATGGTGGCAGCGGTGGCCACAGAAGACCCGGACACAGCGGCGAATCCCGCACAGGCTCCAATCGTGGCAATCCCCAGGCCTCCGGGTAATTTTCGAAACCATTTGTCAAATGCGCTGTACAAATCTTTGGTCATCCCGGAGCTCCCGGCGAAGCCCCCCATCACGATGAAGAGAGGTATCACCGTATACGGGTAATAGGCCGATACTTCATAGACCGTCCTTGCGGCAATGGGTAAAGCTGCCTCTATGCTTGCCAGATAACTTATTCCAGCAAAACCTACAAGCATCAGTGCAAATGCGATTGGCATTCCCAGAAACAGAAGAAGGAATACGAGAACAGTGCCTATTACACCTACAATGACCGGATCCAAATGTTATCTCCTTATCAGTTTTCCCACAGAACCCACTAAATCAATCAGCAGTTCCAGGCAAAGGAAGCAAGCTGCAACTGATACCAATAACCTGAAAGGCAACTGGGGTACTCTGAGCATATCTGACACGGTTCGTTCTTCAATACCTACAACCCAACCCTGCCATGCCAGTATTGCAATGATGAATATACTTAAAAGGGTAGTAAAAACATCCATGATGCCCCCTGCCCGCTCAGGAAGCCGGGATACAAGCATGGAAACGCGCACATGGCCTTTCACCTGCTGAGTGTATGCAATACCGAGGAGGATAAAAACCTCTAACATGTAACTGGACAGCTCAACTGTGCCGGGGATAGGTTTGGACCATACGGCCCGACCTATCACGTCACCGGCTGTAAGCAACATCATGGGGATCAGCAGAAACATACCAATGTAACATAGGGAACGCGTTACCCTCTGTATTACACTGCTGATGGTTGCTAATCGTTCCATAGCTTCTTTGTCCTGGGTTCCATTCGATAAATCAAGAGTGTCCATCCCAAGTTCCGGAGTGGACACTCCCTCATATACACGGCAGGTAAATCACTTCCACTCAGGCGGAAATGCGACGCACTTCACGCCTCTCTTCTCGCATTCTTCGTTGTACATGATCACGGTTTCTTTCGCAGGGAGTCCCTTGGCCTCTAATCCTTTGACCCACTTTTTGGTCTCGCCCTGAAATCCTGCGTACCACCGATCCGCCTCTTTTTCGGGCAGGGTATAGATGTTAACGCCCTTGCCGGCGATTTGCTTCATCATGACCTTGTACACGTCACGGGTCAACCCGCCTGTGGTACGGAAAGGATTGCTGCAGACCTTTTTTATAATCGGCTTCAGGTCATCAGGTGTTTTTTTCCAGCTTTTTTCATTCATGATGATGCCTTCTGTAACACAACCAAAGGTACACAGGGTCCCATACTTTGCAACCTCATAGAGTTTGAACGCGAGTACCAGCGGTGGGCAGGTCACGAGGCCGTCAATTGTGCCGGTTTCAAGTGCAAGGTAGACATCGCCGAGGGGCATGAAAACAGGCTCAGCTCCAATCGACTTGATGTAATTGGTCTGGTGACCGCCCGGTGACCGTATTCTGAGCCCCTTACATTCTTCAAGGGTTTTTACCGGTTTTGTGGTCCACAGATAGGCCGAGATACATCCGTTCAATTCGATCATTTCCACACCGGGGAATTCCCGCTTCAGGATCCGGTCGTACATGGCATTACCAATGTCAACACCGATATCCTTACCTTCCACTGCAACAGCCAGTGACAGCACATCGCTCAAAGGAAAACGACCAGGTGTCCACGTAGCGGTAAAATAACCCATGTCTGATAGCCCTTTTCTCGCGATATCATAGTGCTCCGGACCTTTGCCAAGGGCTCCACCGGCATACATGGTGTAGGTTATACGGCCATTACTCTCCGCTTTGAGTTTCTCAAGCATAGGGATAAAGACCGTTTTTACCTCTCTGGCCACAGGTGGATGCCAGGTACTGAATTTTATGTGCATTTTTGATTCTGCCATAGCATTAATAGGCAGGAAAAAGATGGTTAACAATCCAACTACCAAAGCGCCTTTAAGCATACTCTTTACCATTTTCATTTTACGCCTCCTTTTAATTTGTTAATGAGTGAATAACTGCTTTGGTTATACCTTTGATTCTGGCTATAGGTTTTAATAATGCCCCTCTTTCTGGACTCTTTAGACCTCGTTGAGTAGTTGAGTGGTAAAGTGGTTGAGAAGGAAAATAATCACTATTATTTCAAGAAGTTATAAAATATCAAAAACCGAATGTCCAATTTTCAAGTTAATAAAGGATATGACCATTATAACAACCACTTAACGAGTAACTTCTCAATAAGTGCGGGTGGAATTTATCCATAAGGATTTTATAAAAGGCTCACGCCTAAACTCCCCTCCGGCCTGGAAGCCCTACGGGCTGGAAGCGGAAAAGATATACAGCCATTGTCATTCGCTTGCCGAAACTACCTTCCCTGGTCTGAGGTCGGCTGGCGTTTCTGATCCTTGAGCCGACATGTCACGCAGGACATCCAGTGCGTTAAAGACATGTTCTTTCATCAATCTGCAAGCCAAAGATCCATCTTTGTTTTTCATGGCATTCACGATATCTCTGTGATAGCGAATTGAAGAATGCAGGTGTGTTTTGTCTTGCAGTGATTTGTAGCTGAAAAGAGTAACCTGATTATGGAGGTTTGAAGCAAACGTTCTCAGACGGTAGTTTCCTGCAATGCCCATAATGCTGTCATGAAAAGTCTTGTGAAGGTCCTGATAGCGGAGCACATCTAAAGGCTCTTTTTCCACACATACCTCCATTTTTTTGACATAAGACTCGAGCTTGCTTATGTCTCGTTCAGAAATTACACCCATTGCCAGTTCGGTTGCCATTTCATACAGTGTGGCTTTCAGGGTATAAACTTCCCACATGTCTTTTTCTGTCATTTCAGGGACAAAAACGCCGCAGCGGGGTTTCCTAAAGACCAGGCCTGCAGCCTCTAACATTTTCAGGGCTTCCCGCACAGGAGGACGGCTTATGCCCAATCGCTGGGAAATCTCCTCCTCCTTGATCTGCTTCCCCGGCTGAAAATGGCCCGTGACAATCCATTCCTGGATGTTACGTTTGGCTATGTCTGCAATAGATTCTATTTTCATGGATTAACTTATTGTATATTGTATACTATTTGCATGAAGCCAAAAAACAACCATAATGTCAAGCAAAAAATCTTATGATTATCTATGAGGATTATAATTTAAGCCTGACCCCCAGAGAAATAGTTTACGCATTCCATGGGGCAGGCGTAAAGGTGGGGTCTCCGGTTCGTAGACCTTACGGCTCGGGGAGAAAACAGCCTTTTTCGGATAGCATCCTATAACTCAAACTTCTTGGCCCGAAAGGCCTTCAGGTAATTCGTACAGAAGCTGTCTTTGCCCGCAAGGGCTTCGGCCGCGATGATATTGGCCATCATCCTTTTGTCCAGGGGATTGACAATAGCTGCGTCAAGACCTTTTGCTATGGCCATGGTCATGAATATCTGGTTCAGGAATTTTCTTTCGGGCAGCCCATATGAAATATTGGACAGACCACAGATGGTATGGATCCCCTCAAACGTTGTCATGATCTTTTCAACTGCGTTTATAAATTCGATACCGAAATCGTCCTTTGTTGCGATCGGTTGCACCAACGGGTCCACATAAATGTTATCGATCAAAACGTTCTTCTGAAGTAATTTATTCACCAGCTCGTCAGCAATCTTCATCCTGTCTTCGACCGTCTGTGGCATTCCCTCATCGCTCATACACAAGGCAACAACCTTAAGGTCAGTGCCCGCAACAATTGGAAGAAGGGCATCGCAGCGGTCCTTTTCAAGCGAAATGGAGTTGATCATGGCCGTGCCTTTGTGTAAAGACAGGGCAGCCTCAATGGCCTGGGGATCCGGGCTATCAATGCAGCAGGGAGCATCCACAACCTCCTGCACGCTGCTAACCAGCCACTTCAGATGATCTGCTTCCTTGTCAACAAAGATGCCGGCATTTACGTCAATAAAATCCGCACCGTTTTCAAACTGATCTGAAGCCGCTTTCTGAATAGCTTCTCTGTCCTGGCTTTCTATTGCCGTGGCAATCACTTTTCGACTGGCATTAATGAGCTCGCCAATAATTTTCATCGTCATCTCCTTTTATCAAGTTATAAAATCGCTTGGCGATTTTATTCCCTTTAAACCCTTACCGGATACCAGACACCAAATATCTCATCAATTGAGTATATAGCCTTTCAATATGCCTAAGTCAAAACAATAGCGTGATGTGCAGTAATTCCCCAATTCCGGTTTTCCAGGGTTAGGTGTCAGGTTTTTGACTGTTAGTCAATTCCATGGCGATTGACTTTTCTCCGACATCCGCTTCATCCAGCACCTCACCATAGCAATTGCTGACAAGCAGTTAGATGATCCCATATCTCCAAGTTATTGAAATCAAAGTACGATTTTGCTCGCTGAGTTGTCTAGTACATGACATCAGAATATACCGGGTCAAACTGAGGGGGTCAAAATTGGCGTATACTCTGACTGTTTTCGCCAGGCCTGTTCAATAGAGGAAACCCGTTTTACGGTTGTGTGCATAACTTATTGATATCATAACAAATCATTAGATCAAGGCATACGACGGATCAAGCGGCATAATTCTTGCGAATTGAAAGAAGTGAAGTATCAGAATCCATTTACCTATTAGCGAAACGAGATTGTAAAATCCATCTGCAAGCCCAGGGTTCGCGGGGTTCGCGCAGAAACCGGATCTTGTACCTCATAAAACCCTGCCCCCGCATCAATTCTGGCTTTCAGTTTAGGCGATGTTTTGAAAAGGATCAATGGACATTACTCAAAAACAAAGGTGAAAGAAAAATGGCTAACAAAAACGGTAACAGGCTCCAACATCACCTAACTGCTGTAAAAGAAGGTAAGCGATGTTTTGAAAATGCCTTCGAAAGTATTTCCAGGATGATCCTGGAAAGTGAAATTGAAAAGGTTGTGGTGAATGGTAGAACAACTTACGATTTCACAATATTTCGCACAGGGAAAAAGCACATAATCGGCATCTATGATGAAATCAACAGCTTTGTGTCCTTTGTGAAGGATGCTGCTGAAGGTGGGTCATCTAAAGAAATGGCTTTCGTGCTCGTGGGAGAGCCTGGAAATGGGAAAACATTCTTTGTTGAATTCCTGTGCAGCAAATACCGTAGTTTCCTGACCACCGAAAAAAACCGCAAGTACACCTTCAGGTTCACCGATATGGACAGGCTTGGGAGTTATGGAAAAATTTCAACCATTGAATCCCAGACTTACGAAGATCCCATGATCCTGGCCATGAATCTCTTTGAGAACCCGGACGACAATAAAACCTTCCTTGCGAAACAAATTGGGTTTTCGGACAAGGAAATAGAACAACTGTATGATAACTACCGACCATTGGGTGCATGCAGCGGCTATATGTGGAACGATATTATAAACTTAGAGGATGGCAATATCGACGAGATGCTCAAGCACATCGAGATTATCCCGGTTCCAATGACTGAAAGTCTCGGGACTATAACGGGAAAATATCCCGCGAAAGACAAGATCACATCCTCTGCCGTGGATCTACTGGGGGAAGAGTCCATCCAGCGACTGCTCCACATCACAGACACCAACAACCCGTATCGTTTTGATTTAAGGCGTGGCGCACTGGCGCGTGTTGCCGGTGGCGGCATCCATTTCAGCGACGAAGTATTCAAAAACAAAAAGGACCTGGTCCAGGTATATCTCGGCGTTATACAAAACCGCGTTATAGAAATTGATGGCTACAAGTGGCCCATTGATACCTTGATCGTTGCCACGAGTAACAATTCCGAATTTAATCGGTTTCTGTCTGAAAAGGAAGAAGCACCCATAGTGGACAGGTGCCGTATCTGCTACGTCTCACATAATACGAACTACAAGTTACAGGAAAACCTCACTTCATACGCCATCGGAAACGAAGCCAAAACTACCCTTGACAGGAAGGACCTGCACCGGGATCCCAACCTTAACTACGCGACATCGGTGGCTGTGGTATTGACTCGCTTACCTCGTAGCGAAAAATTGACTGCCATTGAGACTATGAAACTGTCTGCAGGTGAAGTGGCAGGTGAAAAGAGCATCAAGACGTTAGCTGAAGTAATTGACACTCTCAACCAGGATCCGGATATCACAAAGCGTTTTGGTCAAAAGGGACTGGGGCAGCGAAACCTGGGCAGAGCCATTCAATTGCTGATAGAAAGCTCAGAGACCAATGAAGGCCGTTGTATGTTCGCGTATGACATTTACAAAACATTTGAACGGGTGGTCCTGGACTATGTGACTGAAGTCAATGACAGGGCCAAGTACCTTGAAGATCTCAAGACAGCTAAGGGAATGTACCGTGAACGCATTATGACCGAGATGTTCAACGCCTACATGGATGAACCCTTTGCCATTCGCAAAGACGTAATGAACTATGTGAACATGATCATTGGTATTGATGCGGAAAACCTTGGTCCTGATAAGATGTGGAAATACAAAGACCCGCAGACCGGGGAACTTAAGGCCTTGAAGGTGGATGAGCGTTATATCAAAGGTGTCGAAGAAAGGCTGGGACTTAAAACAGAAGAACAACGGGAGACCTTTAGAACTTCCATCCGGAAAATTTACGGCCAGAAGATCTCCGTCGATCCAAATTACGATTTTATGGACAACCTGGAACTGGTCAAGGCGGTTACTGACGTTAGGCTGAAATCGGATATTGCAGGGGCTGGCAGCCTCATTGGTGCGCTTGCCAATCGCACAAATGAAGAAAATCAGAAATTGTACGATCGTATGATCGACACCATGCTGAACAAACTTAACTACTGCAAAACATGTGCTCAGAAAACCATCGAGTATTTTTGCACGCAGGAGGATGAGAATTGAATACAACGTGAATCCTGAACTTTTAAAACTTTACAATGAGTTCAAAGCTAAAGGGCTGACGCCACAGCAGGAACAAACTATTCTTCTGGAATTGCACGACGAAGGCACCCATGACGCTCTTGATGTGTCCATATACGCCAAGGACGCTGGAACCGAAGTGTTCTTCCGCCCACCCCATAATCTTTACGAACACAACGATTTTTCTGCACTGCAAGCCATCCCTGCGTTTCAAAGCACTTATGTCTCCAGGATTCGCTCCATAGACGAACTTCTGGAACGCGACAAGAAGAGAGAAAAAGATGGTTTCCCTCGAAAAATACGCGTGGGCCGTTTGGTCAAGCCGGGAAAAGGCGGCAAGGATAAGATAGTAATCGTCCCTACCACTGTCGAAGAAAAGTTTATTCACGACAATTCGTTTAAGTCCTCGGATGAAGATGCGTCATCGGGCGGGTCAGGAGAAGGCGAAGAGGGTGAGGTTATAGGGGAACAGCCGGTTCGTGCCCCGGATGGGTCGGGGGCTGGCCCAGGCGAAGGCCAGGGTGGCCCTCACGAAATGGAGTCGAGCGCCTATGATCTGGGGAAAATCCTCACTGAGCAATTTGAACTCCCCAACCTCAAAGATAAGGGCAAGAAGCGCTCCCTCACCCGTTACACCTATGACCTTACTGACAGGAATCGCGGATTTGGTCAATTCCTCGACAAAAAAGCCACTTTGCGAAAGATCCTGGAAACCAATATCACCCTGGGACTTGTGCCCGATATAGACAATATTGATTCTACGCGCTTTTTGATATCACCTAACGACAAAATCTATCGAATCCTCTCCCGTGAAATGGACTACGAATCGCAGGCTATGGTCTTTTTCCTGAGGGACTACTCCGGTTCCATGTCCGGCAAACCCACTCAACTTGTTGTAGCACAGCACGTGTTGATCTATAGCTGGCTCCTTTACCAATATGCCAGGCAGGTGGAATCCCGTTTCATACTTCATGACACTGAAGCAAGTGAAGTGCCGGATTTTTATACCTATTACAATTCTAAAGTTGCCGGAGGCACAAAGGTAGCCTCTGCCTATCGCCTGGTAAACGAAATTGTGGAAAAGGAAAATCTGATCAAAGACTATAATATTTACATATTCCATGGCACAGACGGTGATGATTGGGACGCTGACGGGAAAGAAACCATCCCAGAGGTAAAAAAGATGCTAATCTATGCCAACAGGATCGGGATCACAATCGCCGAAAATGGGCTCGGCTCAAACCAAAACAGTGAAGTTGAAAAATACATAAAGGAATCAGGCCTGCTGGATGAAAAACCTGATTTACTGAGGCTCGATGTCATGAAGCAAGATGCGGATGAACCACGTCTGATTGAAGGAATCAAACATCTTATTTCGTAACATATCGTTTTACAGATAAACGTTTTAGATATCTAAATCCTCAGGGGTTTGTAGATAAATGTATTCCTAAAATGCCGTACCAAATTTAGGAATTTAGGGATTCAGGAATTTAGGAATTAAAATCAAGAAAATACATTCAATTCCTCAATCCCTAAATTCGGAATTCCTCAATTCTACGGTGATTCACTCCGGGGCTTATTTTACGATTAAATGATCGTAAACCCCAAAAAGATGATCTTAGGGTCTATAATGGAATTGATCGATCAACATACAAAGAAAATCATGGAGGGCTGCAAGGAAAGAGCACGAAAGTGTGGTCTGCGCTTTCAGGATGAAACTCTTGAATATATTGTGACCAACCGGGACCTGCTGGAACTGTCTCCGAAACTAATGATTCCAACGCTCTACGATTACTGGGTTCACGATGTGGACGTTATCAAAGAAAAAGGCAGGTATGAACTCTATCCGGCTAATCCGTATGAAACTGTCATTAACACCCGTCCGGCTATCTCCTTTTACAATGACAATAACCCGGATTGGTTGAATGTGATGATCTTCTATCACGTTCTGGCGCATATTGATTTCTTCCAGAACAATCTTTTCTTTCGCCATTCCTGGGACTATGATTTTACCGGCCAGGCCCTCTCTGATAAGCGGGTAATCGCCAAACTCAGGGCTGAAAAAGGAAGATGGGTGGATTACGTTATTGAATTTTCCCGGGGAATAGATAACCTTGCAGGTTTCCATGACGAACTCACCCGCCTGAACCGCATTAATGTAACAGACGGATCAAAACGCATGGATTTCTACTTTGACGTATTCCTGCAGTCTGAAAAAAAAGCGAAGACAAGCGAATATCTTAAGGAAATCGAAAGATACAATGACTGTGTTAGTAAATACGGGGACCTCGGAGAACAGACCTTCTTTTCCGAGGTGATTACCAAATATCCTGAATTTGAAGCTGTCTTCGAAAAAAAAATCAAGGAAAAACCTAAGCGTAAAATGGATTTGATTCAATTCCTGATGGAGCATTCCGAGGTCCTAAACAAAAATGAAAATAAGTGGATGAAATCAGTGTTACAGGTAGTACGTAAAACATCCATATTCTTCCAGCCACAGATCCGAACAAAAATCATGAATGAAGGGTGGGCCAGTTATTGGCACGAAAAACTTTTTCTGCAGGATGATCGCATAAAAGGACACGAAGTTGAGTTTGCGCGGGTAAATGCAGGAGTGACATCAATGCCTCGCGTTGGACTTAACCCGTATGCACTCGGTATGCGGATGTTCAGCTACATAGAGGAAATAGCCGACAAAGGAAAATACTCCATTGAGTTCAAGAGGCTCCAAGATGCAGAGGAACGAGAACAATTTGATACGCACACCGGACAGGGACAGGACTTTATTTTCAAAGTTCGCGAAAACCTCTGTGATTTCATGTTCGTAAACAGCTTCGTTGAGCAGGATTTTGTCACTCGTCATAAACTGTTTGTGGCGGGCAAAAGGCTAAATATGGCCAAAATGGTTTGGGAGTATTATGTAAAGAGTCGGAAAGCAGAAGACTATCGCCAAATGCTGATAGACTCCCTGTATCACCCTCCTCATATTGAAATTGACACGGAAAAAAGCAGCAACAATACCCTTTATCTCATGCATCACTTTGAGGAAAAACCCCTGGTTAGTGAATTCATCGCCAATACCATGTTAGGGATTGAATATCTCTGGGGAGGACCGGTTCAGATTGAGACAAGCGAGATCCTTTCAAGGCCCTCCTCACAGGGACAAAATTCCTTTCCAGGTTCTTTGACTCCGATGAAAGAAGAAAACACTGAGCCAGAAGTGAAATGGCAGCGGGTTTTGTATACCATGGAAAAGCGAAAGATCTCCAAGAAAACAATTTAGTTCGATAGAAGACATGGAAAACGTCAAAAAAGCAATACAACATCTCAATAGCAACATGAGCGACCTGGATCAACGCTCTCCTATCCCATTTGAAGAATTCCTCCAGGTACTCGTTGAACAGCCATCTACTGTGATTCGCAATGCCTTCCAGGTGTTCCATGACATGATCAAGACCTATATCGGAGTAGGTGTGGATGAGTATCCCGATGACCCCGAGTCCATTAATTTCGTCAAATACGACTGCAACCGGCTCTTCGTTGAAGGATCAGACCACCCATACTTTGCTGACAGGCTTTTCGCAAACAGGCTGATCAATCTGGTTGAAGCTCTAAAGCGTGGTGCACAGCAAAACAAGATCTATATTTTTGAAGGCCCTCCTGGCTGCGGGAAGAGTACATTCTTGAACAACCTCCTGATGAGATTTGAAGAATATGCCAATAAGGAGGATGGCTCTCGCTTTGAAACCGTATGGAGATTAGATCGAAAAACACTGGGCGGTTTCATTGAACATGAGACCATGCCTCTATTTGAAAAACTGTCACAATTTTTGCAGATGTCCGCACAGGATGGGAACGAATTTGTGAAAGGACATGATCCTGCACACCTATCCCAAAATCACAATGAGTCCATTAATGACTGCGCCTTTCCCCGGTTAAATGGGGATTATGTCGAGATCTCCTGCCCCAGCCATGATAATCCTATCCTCATGATACCAAAGCCTTACCGCCGGTCATTTTTCAGTGACCTGTTTAACAATAATGAATTTAAGTTGAAGCTATTCACTGAAAAGGAATATGAGTGGGTTTTCAGGGACAATGCCTGTACTATTTGCAGTTCTCTGTACCAGGCCCTTCTTAACAAGCTAAAGAGTCCAGTGGAAGTCCATAAAATGCTGTACGCACGACCATACAGGTTCAACAGGCGGCTGGGAGAAGGCATCAGCGTCTTCAACCCGGGCGACAAAACCATGCGGCAAAATATCTTAAGCAATCCCATGCTTCAAAGACAGATAAATGCACTTTTCAAGGACAGCAACCAGGTCAACTATGTTTTTTCGCGATATGCAAAGACCAATAATGGCATCTACGCCCTAATGGATATAAAATCACACAATACTGAACGCTTGATCGAGCTGCATAACATTATAAGTGAGGGTCTCCATAAGGTGGAAGACATCGAAGAGAATGTGAATTCGCTTTTTATAGCCCTCATGAACCCGGAAGACAAAAAAAACATTCAAGGTTTTCAGTCCTTCTCAGACCGCATCGAATATATTAAAATCCCCTACGTTCTGGATTTAAATACAGAGGTGGAAATTTACCGCAACATTTTCGGCAGGCATATTGACGACAGTTTTCTTCCCAGAGTCCTGCACAATTTTGCCCGGGTTGTCATTTCATCCCGGTTGAATATCAAATCAGAAGCCCTGCTGGAATGGATCGATGATCCTAACAGGTATAATCTCTATTGTGATGAGAACCTGCAACTCCTCAAGATGGAGATCTACACAGGACATATCCCAACATGGCTTACAGAAGAAGATAGAAAGCGGTTTACGGCCAAACGGAGGCGTAAAATCATTGCCGAATCGGAAGCAGAAGGGCAGAAGGGCTTTTCCGGACGTGATTCAATAAAAATATTTAATATGTTTTATTCCACATACGCCAAAAAAGACAAACTCATCAACATGTCCATGTTGTGCAAATTTTTTAATAAAATCGGTAAGGAATTGAACGGATCAATACCAAAGGGCTTTCTGGACTCTCTGATTCATATGTATAACTACACAGTCCTGCAGAAAGTTAAGGAATCGCTTTACTATTACAATGAAGAACAGATCTCCAGGGAAATCCAAAATTACCTGTTTGCCATCAACTTTGAGAAGGGGTCAGTGGAAACATGTAAATACACCGGAGAAAAACTGGAAATTACCGAAGACTTTTTCGAGAGCATTGAGACTCATTTTTTGGGCGCAAATATCGACAAGGAACGGCGGTTATCCTTTCGAAAAGAAGCTCAAAAAGAGTATACGTCCAAAACATTGACCCAGGAAATCATGCTTGACGGGAAACCCATTGTGGAAACTAACCTTTATAAAGATATGCATGAGCGATATGTCTATAATCTGAAGGAAAAGGTGCTGGATCCCTTTCTTGAGAACGAAAACTTCCGCCGCGCCATCAAGGATTACGACACTGAAGCCTTCAAGGCTTACGACAAAAGGATTCGAGGAGATGTCACTTTCCTGATGAACAATCTCTGCGGAAAGTACGGATATACCAAGCAGGGCTCAAAAGAAATCTGCATATACGTCATTGACAATGATCTGGCCAAGAACTTTGTGACTCCTTAGAAAGCAGGAAATAGTTCACCGGTTACCGTTCACCGTTGTCCGTAGGAGGGGCCGTGGGACTCTCATTGAGGGACGTGGAAATAAAACCTGACGTTGCAAACCCACACCGGCAAAAATCCCGCCAGGGCGGGGTTGGGGGTTAGGGTTAACTCAAAGCCAGGAAGGTATTGGGATCAAGACGGACGCCATTATCAACGATTGCAGGGTTATCGTGGTCTTTTAAAAGATTCAGGAAAACACCTGATGTTCCGGGCTTCAACTCGATAATGATGCTGAAGAGGTCATCGAACTGTTGGCACGGATGAGGTATGCCTCTTTCATTGACCTCAGTAATATGCCTGTGGGAAAGGGCCGAAAACCATATCTCTGCGTCGAATTCCTCTGCAATATCCTTAAAGCCTTCGAACAAAGTCCTTTCCGCCCTTTCAAAATCAAGGCCATCCACAATAAGCGTATCAGGTCTGAACTCGAGATTTTCTGCCAGGTTCTTGAGACTGATACGGAGACGTTCTGTCTCAAAGCTCTGTTTTAAGTAGGCAAGAATCATTCTGTTCCTGTCAATAAGTAACCGGATCTCAGATTCATCAGCAATATTCAGGGCCTTGACAAGATCATAATACATGACGTTGTAATAAGATGTGACCTTTTCAGGACCCTCTTCTAAGGAAATGTGAACCAGTTTCTCCTGACGAAAAATCCTGTCAAAAGCAATATGGATCAGACAGGCAGTCTTGCCCACCCCGGCCCTGGCGATAAGCACACCGAGATTGCCAGGGCCTAAGCCTTTTCGTGAAGACTTCTCCAGGACCTTCAGCGGACTTACTGAAATAAAATCCTTCATGATTTCTTTTCTCCTTTTGATCGTTTCTCAGCGCTTGACTTTAGCTCTTTTGCTATGGATTCAGGGACCTTTGCATACCTTGAAAACTCCATGGTGAATTCTGCCTTCCCCTGGGTAAGGGATCTCAGCACTGTGGCGTAACCAAACATCTCCGCCAACGGTACTTCGGCTTCGACGATGGTAAATATACCGTCTTCCGTAGAACTCGTAATAAGTCCCCTTCGCTGATTAATGGAAGACAGCACACTTCCCTGATACTCAGAAGGTGACTCGACCGATACTTTCATAATGGGCTCAAGAATAACCGGTTTGGCTTTCATATAGGCTTGCCTGAAGGCCCCGATGGCCGCATGCGTAAAGGCCCTCTCCGATGAGTCCACGCTGTGAGACTGACCATCGTTCACAGTTACCCTCATCCCAAGAACCGGAAATCCCAGAGCTGGCCCTTTTTTGAGACAGGACTGGAACCCCTTATCAACAGCAGGCAGGAATTCTGTTGGGATAGCACCTCCTTTAACCTGGCTGACAAATTCATAGGCCCCCTCATCTGAAGGTTCCATGAATCCTGCAACCCGCCCATATTGACCAGAACCACCTGTTTGCTTTTTATGGATATAATCAAAGGATATTCTCCGGGTAATGGCCTCCCGATATGCCACCTGGGGATTTCCAGTCTCCACCTCAGCGCTAAATTCCCGTCTCATCCGCTCCACATACACATCGAGATGGAGCTCTCCCATACCGGAAATAATTGTTTCACCAGACTCCTGATCCACATGGGATCTGAAGGTGGGATCTTCTTTTACAAACCGGTTCAATGCCCTGGACATATTGTTTTGAGCTTTATGATCCTTTGGGTTAATGGCCAGCGAAATAACTGGTTCAGGCACAAACATTGACGACATGCTGTAATGCAAGCGCCCATCCGTAAAGGTATCGCCTGAATTACAATCCACGCCGAAAAGTGCGACAATATCTCCTGCATAGGCCCTGGTCAGATCCTCCATTTGACCTGCATGCATCCGAACCAGCCTTCCCACTTTGAGCTTTCTTCGTGTCCTTGTGATGATAAGATTGTCACCCTTGCCAATGGAGCCTTGATATATCCTGAGATACGTCAACTGTCCGTACGGGGTAACTTCAAGTTTAAAGGCCAATGCGACTACCGGCATCTCCGGATCAGTTTTAAGAGATACTTCTTTTTCATCCTGATCCAGATCAAGGGCCACATTTTCCACCTCATCAGGTGCGGGGAGGTATTGGTTTACAGCATCCAGTACAAGCTGAACACCAACATTTTTGTATGCCGATCCTATAAAAACAGGTGTCAGCTTTCTGGAAAGAGTGCCCTCTCTCACTGCTTGACAAATCAAATCCTCATTTGCCCTGTCTTCGAGGACAGCCTCCATCAGTTCATCTGAAAACATGGATACAGCATCCAGCAGCTCTTCTCTTTTAGCCTGGGCCTGTTCAAGGATCTCGGCAGGGATTTCTCCTGTTCTGACCTCCTCCCCATTGACTCCTTCGAAATACAGCGCCTTCATTGAAACCAGATCCACAACTCCGGAGAACTTGTCTTCCAGGCCGATGGGTATCTGCATGAGAACGGCGTTATGGTTCAATTTCCGGCGTAACTGCTCAACGACCTTATAGGGGTCAGCCCCGGATCGATCACATTTGTTGATAAATCCGATCCGCGGAACCTTGTACCTATTCATCTGCCGATCAACGGTTATGGACTGTGATTGAACACCACCCACAGCACAAAGTATCAGAATGGCCCCGTCCATAACCCTGAGTGCACGTTCCACTTCAATAGTAAAATCCACATGTCCGGGGGTATCGATAATGTTTATTCTGTATCCCTTCCACTCACAATGGGTAGCAGCCGAGGCGATAGTTATTCCCCTCTCTCTTTCCAGTTCCATGGAATCCATGGTGGCCCCAACCCCGTCTTTGCCCTTGACCTCGTGGATGGCAAAAATGCGTTTGGTGTAGAAGAGGATTCTTTCCGTCAGCGTAGTCTTACCTGAATCAATGTGGGCACTGATACCTATATTTCTCAACTTGTTAATGTCATTAACCATCAAAAACTCCAAATCTCAAAATGAAAAAAAGAGGATTCATAAAAACAAACCCTCTTTTATGTAATACAGAATTATTTAATCTATCACAACTTCAAAACAGACACATCTTCTAACCTTCTTTTAATTGTTCTTTAAGCGCATCAGCGACCTTAAAGAGGTCATCCACAACACCATAGTCAGCAACCCTGAATATGGGGGCCTTCTTGTCTTTGTTGATGGCAATCACTGTGCCTGCACCGGTAATTCCTGCCAGGTGCTGAAATGCACCACTAATACCAAAGGCAAGATAGACCTTTGGTTTGACAGACTTGCCTGATGTGCCTACCTGGTAGTACTTGGGCAGCCAGTTTTTGTCTACAACGGGCCGGGAACAGGCCAGCACCCCTCCCATACGCTCTGCCAATTCCTTCATAGCCTCGACATTCTCTGCTTCTCCTATACCCCTTCCAACGGATACCAACAGGTCTGCCTGGGTTATGTCTACATCTCCTGCTCCACTGTCCAGAAATTCTATGAATTCCTTACGCATCTCAGGTAGATCCCCTGGAAGATCCTTTTTGATCACCCCGCCATTCTTCTCCTCTATTGCCTCGGGCGGCTGAAATGAACCAGGCCTTACCGTTACTATATATCCATCAGATTCCTTGAAAGACATCTTTGAAAAGACCTTTCCACTGTATATCTGACGAATCACCTTGGGATGACCATCCTCTATCAGGATATCCACACAGTCCGGCGCAAGGGGATATCCGGTCTTGATTGAAAGTGAAGGCGCAAGATCCATACCCCATGAACTGTGCCCTATTAGCGTTATAAAGGGACGGGTCTCCTCAATAAGACCATTTAATACCTCTTTGTACAGATCAGCACTAAAATTCTTTAGTCGATCATCTTCATAATAAATCACACTGTCAGATCTTTTTGCAACCTCATCTATAAACTGCTCTTCCTTGCCTCCCAGAACTACTGCTGTCAGTGTATGAGAAAATTCCTTACATAATTCACCAGCCTTAAAGAGCATCTCAAATGTGATGTCCCTTACCTCTCCTTGTCTGTGCTCAACAACAACCAGTATCTCGCCCATTTATACACTCACCCCCTTTTCCTTTAGAATCCGTAGTATCGCTTCCGCTATATTAGATGGGTCTCCTTCTATCATCTCCGCTCCCTCAGTCTCGGGTGGAAGAAAATATTCCTCTATTATCGTCTGCCGAACAAGCTCTTCATCACTAAGGCCTATGTCCTCTACCTTTACCACATTGAGCTCTTTCTTGCCTGCCTTCCTGATTCCCATAATAGATACATATCTGGGCTCATTTATCCCGGTCTGGATGCTCAACAGGGCCGGAAGCTTGATCTTTGATACTTCATCCAGCCCCCCCTCCAGCTCCACATTTATAGTCGCCTCGCTTCCCTCAGCCTCAAAACCGGTCACTACCGCTGAATGGGCAAGACCAAGTTTTTCAGCTAACATGATTCCTACCATGCCAAAATTATCATCATCAGCCTGAACCCCTGTGAGCACGAGATCATATTCAAGCCCCTTTATCACCTGGGCAAGGATGTTTGAAATTATAAAACCATCTAACTCCAGTTCCCCTGGCTCAATCCTTACGGCCTTGTCAGCTCCCATGGCAAGAGCACGCCTCAGGACATCTTCATCGTCTTCATCCCCTACTGTTATGACAGTAACCGTGCCATCAAGCTTCTCTTTAAGAAGAACCGATTCCTCAATTGCATAGTTGTCCCAATCATTTACCACATAGGCCAGGGCATCCTTCTTGATGTCCTTGCCGCTATCGTCAATCTCTAAATCAACCTCCTGGGTCATGGGAACCCTCTTTACACATACTATTATGTCCATCTATTACTCCTCCTGTAATGCTGCTGTATTTATCTCTTTGTCAAATGATAGCTTGCAGTAGGGATAACACTATCCGCAATTTCCCTTCTCAGGTCAATACAATTTATCGGTGTATAGCGAGCCAATTTTTTTAGCGCCATTAACTGGGTCTTGAGTTCTTCTCCTTCAGATATGGCTGCAAAAATCTGTTTTGCCATCAGTTCTGTCTGGGGGAATACATCGTTTATGTAG
>JAIVXD010000004.1:0-20000 GCA_048636195.1 Anaerolineales bacterium | reverse complement strand
TAAACTTTTCAATTAACAAGGTATTTTATACATATGACCTATTTGATATTACCACAGAGTGAGGTATGTTATGACAAATGAAGAGAGCCAGAGACTGATTTCCATTCTTGATGCTATCGAGGACGGCATCTATATCATTGATGCTGATTACACTTTAGAGTTCATGAACAAAGCAATGGTTAGAGATTTTGGGGAGGGTATAGGAAAAAAATGCTATCAGGTGATTAACAATAGTGATGAGATATGTCCCTGGTGCAGGGCAAAAGAGGTGTTTGAGGGTGAGACAATACGCTGGGAGCAACACGTGCCGGGTGTGGATAAGACCTATGATCTTCTTGAACTGCCCTTGGAAAACGCAGATGGGACTATTTCAAAACTGAGTATATGCCGAGATATTACACAAAGACAAAAACGTGAAGAAAAGATCAGGGCTTCCGAAGAAGACTACAGGAGACTGTTTGATCATGTGGGTTCCGGGGCATATATAAGCAGTAAAGAGGGGAAATTTCTGAATGTCAACCAAGCCCTTCTAAATATGTTGGGTTACAAAAATAAAGAGGAGTTTCTTAAGATTGATATAGCGAAAAATCTGTATTTGAGGTCTGAGGATCGTCGAAAGTTCCAGGAAATGATTGAGAAGGATGGTCAGGTTATTGACCTGGAAGTAGATTTTAAACGTAAGGATGGCACCCCTATCTCTGTCTTGCACACAAGCCACGCGCGTTATGATTTGGAGGGAAAGGTCCTGGGGTATGAAGGGCTCAATGTGGATCAAACCCAGCGAAAGCAGATGGAGAGGGAGGTTAAAGAAGCGCATGAGTTTATGAACAATATTATTCAAAGTTCGCCGAATGCTATTATGGCAGCGGACATTAAGGGAAATATTCTACTCTGGAACAGGGCCGCGGAAGAGACGCTGGGGTATAAGTCTGAAGATACTATTGGTCGGATGCATATCACAAGTGTCTATCCGGAAGGGGTGGCCAAAGAGATCATGAAAAAGATGCGGAGCCCTGAATATGGAGGTGTCGGCAAGTTAAGATCTTACCCCATGGTCTATGTGAGACGGGATGGCGAAATTGTTGAAGGGAACCTTTCAGCAGCCATAATTTACGATGCCAGGGGAAAAGCAGTTGCCTCAGTGGGAATATTCGTAGATCTCGAGGAGAGGTTGGAAATGGAACGAAAACTCAGGCAGACACAGGAACAGTTGCTACAGTCTGAAAAACTGGCAGCCATGGGGCGTTTGACCTCGCAAATTGCCCATGAATTGAATAACCCGCTTTATGGGATTATGAATACGTTAGAGTTGGTGAAAACCGAGATCCCTCCGGAGAACAAAAGAAGAAAGATCCTTGATATGGCTCTTTCTGAAACGGTGAGGCTCAGCGAAATGCTGCGCAAGATGCTTTCTTTCTCAAAGCCAGACGAGGAAGAAAAGCAACCGACCAATATCAATATCATACTGGACGAGATCCTGCTTCTGCATGAGAAGCAGTTGCGCGAGCACAGCATCCGGATTTCCCCGTCTCTGGCAGAGGACCTGGACATGGTTAAGGCTTCAAAGAACCAGCTCCGCCAGGTCTTTCTAAATATTATCTCCAATGCCAGAGATGCCATGCCGGAAGGGGGTACATTGAGTGTGACGACAAGGGCTGAAGGAGATAATGTACACGTTGAAATATCAGATACCGGTATGGGTATCAGAAAAGAAAACCTCAATAAGATTTTTGACTCATTTTTTACTACAAAGGACAATATAAAAGACGTCGGCCTGGGTCTATCTGTCTGCTATGGATTCATAAAAGACCATGGAGGCGATATCAAGGTCGAAAGCGAATGGGGCTCAGGAGCAACTTTTACGATCATTTTACCTATGTTTAAAGAAGGTGCTGAGGAAGAAACGTCCAGTTAAAGTAAAACTTGAGAGTTAGAAAAAAAAGAAGCAAAATCATTCCGCATTTTCATTATATTTTGTCCCGCCCGATGATTCCATCCGAATAGTGCCATCACGGCAAAAATCCAAAGCGTTAACAAGTTACATTTATGCCATCCGGACTTGTTTCAAGAGATGAACATCGAACATCGAACATCGAACGTCCAACATCGAATGAAAAAAACAATGTCGAACTTTGAATGACTATTTCCTTTTCTTTTCAGCCATTTTGGTACTCGTAACAAAAAACTTAATTAATTCTTCGTGTTCCTGTCGAAATATCATTTAGTGGCTCAGGTTTTAAACTCTGTGTCTTCATGCTTTTCCATTCAATATTCGATGTTCTTTTTTTTCAGTCCCTCCCAGGTAAAAACAACTTAGCTTTTATGGGGTCAGGTACGTACTTTTTCCTCTGGCCTGGATTCTTTACTGCAAGGTGAGTTGGATGATATCGCCCAGAACATGGGTCCAACCCTGTCTTTTCCAAAGGAATACATTTATTTCAATAATTATAGTAATTATAATTTTATATTTATGAAAAAACTTGTTGACAAACTATAAAAACTATAATAATTATAAATCACACAAGCCAATAACATGGAGGAGCATGTCTGATGGATGATATACTGACTGTATTTAAGGCAAGCAAATACTGTAGTGTTTCGCCGAAAACCATAATTAACTGGATCGAATCCGGGCATATTAACGCCTATAAGACGGTGGGAGGGCATCGCCGCATAAAAATATCAGACCTTGAAAACTTCATGAAAAAACAGGGAATACCGATTCCCAAGGACGAAATGGCCGAAGAGCGCATAAGGATTCTTGTGGTGGACGATGATCCCATCATCGTGGAGACCATTGTCCAGGCCCTGGAGGAGGACGAATATGACTACGAGGTGATTTCAGCCTCGGACGGCTTTGAGGCCGGGATACAAGTCAATCACTTCAAGCCTCATCTCCTAATACTGGACATCATGATGCCGGATATAAAAGGCTATGAGGTCTGTAAGAAGATCAAGAGCAGGGAGGAGACAAAGGATACAAAAATTATCGTACTGTCAGCATACCTTGATGAAGAAAAATTTAAGAAGATGAAGGAAAATGGTGCGGATATTTGTTTTTCAAAGCCGCTGCCGCTGCCTCAACTGAAGGAGGAGGTTGCCAGGCTGCTAGGACTGAATTGATTATTGACTATTGACTATTGTCGATTGAGAAATTGGCTATTTTATGGAGAAATGCGTGTTTTGAGCAAGCTGAGGTTAATACTTTGGTAGGTCAATTGTGTGGATTCCCGACTTCGCGGGAATGACTACGCCAGGACGTGGAAAAAGCTGGAATCAAGGAGTTAATAAAACGAATTATCGAGATATTATAAAGAAACCCTTTATCATTAAATCGTCAATATTCAATCGTCAATAGTCAATTAACTGGGAGGTATTGATGAAACTAAAAGAAGCCCTGAAAAAAGGGAGATTTGTTGTTACCTCTGAAGTCCAGACGCCCATTGATGAGGATCCGCAGGCACTCATTAAGCGTTTGGAGCTGGTGCGGGGCCGTGTGGATGGCGTTACTGTACCCGAACTGGAAATTGAGGGGATAGTAGGGGACAGCATCAAGATGTGTGATCTCCTCAAAAAAAACCGGTTCGAGTCCATATATCAGACCACAACACGGGACAAAAGCCGGCCACAGTTGCAAAAGGACCTCATATTGGCCCATAATACTGGTGTTGAGAACCTTCTCGTGTTTACTGAGGATTACCGGATCACCGGGGACAGTCTCCAGGAAATGATGTTTTTTCATGTGGATTCAGGGAAACTGGCCTCGGTCCTGGAGCATATGCGGGAAGGGCAAACAATTGAAGGCAAAGAACTTCCTTCCAAGGCCGATTTCACATTGGGTTCCGGCGTTGAATCGGGATGGGGAAAAAACGTGCCGGAATTGGAAATGAAAGAAATGGAGGAGATGACAAAGATAGGTACCGGATATTTTTTGACCACACCGGTATTTGATGTGGCCCATTTTGAGAAATTCATGAAACAAGTCAATACATTTGGTGTCCCGGTCATTGCGGAGGTAATGATTATCAGGACGGCAGGTATGGCACAGTTCCTCAACCGCCATTTCAAATCGGGGCTGGTGCCGGACTGGATGATCAAGAAACTGGCCAGCGCACCAGACAAGCAAAAAGCCAGCATAGAGCTTTTTGCCGACACCGTAAAAGGCTTAAAAGACATCTGCCAGGGGATTCACATTATCACTATTGGAGGAGAAGAAAAGCTGAGACTATACCTTGATGCGGCTAAACTGAGATAAAAAGGAGCCGGTTTTTTGGAAGAAATTACCCTGACCATTAACGGAAAGAATATCAGTTGCCCGCCCGGAACCAGTGTTTTAAATGCGGCCCTGGAAAATGGCATTAAGGTTCCTACCCTGTGCCATCATCCCCACCTGGAACCGGTTGGTGCCTGCCGTTTATGCCTGGTAGAAGATGAAAAAACCGGACGCATCATGGCCTCCTGTGTTACACCCGTTGCCCCGAATATGACCATCCGGACAGATTCTCCTACAATAAAAACCCACCGGACAAATATTATCCGCCTGATAATGGCAAATCATCCTGAGTCCTGTATCGTATGCAGCCAGGGAAACAGGTGTGAGTTGAGGCAGATTGCTGCTGAACTGGGTGTCGGCCAGACAGACCTTTATCCCATGCCCCATTATACCGGTCTGGAGGAGGCAAATCCATTCATCATCAGGGATCTGAGTAAATGTATCCTCTGCGGCAAGTGTATTCGAGCCGACCATGAACTGGTCGTGGTTGGCGCCATTGATTACAATTCCAGGGGGTTTAAATCCCGTCCGGCAACAGTGCATGAGGTGCCTTTGGAGAAATCCAGTTGCACATTCTGCGGCACATGCGTCTCCATGTGTCCTACAGGAGCCCTGTCTGTTAAAAATACCCGATATGTGGGTTCTCCCCAGAAAGAATCATCAACTATCTGTGGATTCTGCGGTGTGGGATGCTCCCTTGTAATGGGGTCGGTTGACGGTCAAATCATAGATGTAAATCCGTCACACAGGGAAAAAACGGTTAATCTATCCACCCTGTGTGTCAGAGGCCATTTTGCCCATGATTACCTAAACGCCTCTAAAAGATTGAGCAAACCATTGATTCGAAAAGATGGAGAACTGTCACCGGCTACCTGGGATGAGGCGCTGGAGGTTGTTGCTCAAGGACTTATGTCCATTAAGGAGAAATATGGACCTCAAAGTGTGGCGTTTCTCGGTTCATCCAAATGTACGATCGAGGAAAACTACCTTTTTCAGAAAATTGCCCGCGTTATTCTGGGAACCAATAATGTGGATAACGGCAGTTACGGGTCAGGGAGGGCGGTAATAAACCTGATCAGTGAGAGGCTGGATGGTGGGGGCCGCATTACGCCCCTGGCCGGTCTTGAAGAGGCTGAGGTGATTTTTGTGATAGGCGCCGATCCCACTGAAACGGCACCTGTTGTCGGATATTATCTTAAACGGGCTTCACGGATAAAGAGAATCCCGTTGATTGTTGCGGATCCAAGAAAAACAGGCCTGGTCCCCTTCTCCTCCCTCTGGTTAGCTCTTTCACCAAACAGCGACGTTGCATTGATCAATGGCCTTGCCGCCCTGCTATTGAAGGAAAAAGCTGATGATTCTTCTTTCATAGATCGGTTTACACAAGGGTTTGACCCTTACCGCGATAGCCTTTCTGGCCTTGATCTTGAAAAGGTGTGCCGGGTGACAGGTGTAGAAATGGCAGTCATGGAAGAGACCGCTGATCTACTGAAAGGTAAAAAGATTGCCTTTGTGATAGGGCACGGCATTTTACAGCAGAAACATGGAACATCAGCTATGGATGCCCTGATCAATCTCGCACTTATGACCGGAAGTCTGGGTGGCGATAATAAAGGCTTCTATTTAATTGCAAGAGAGAACAATGAGGCAGGGGCATTGGATATGGGCACTGTGCCTGATTTTCTTCCCGGCCGACGGCCTTTTTACAACCATAAGGACCGTAAGTACTGGGAGAAGCTCTGGGACGTAAAACTGTCACCAGATCCGGGGCTCAATCTGATTCGTATGATTGAGGAAGCAGAAAAGGGGAACCTCAAGGCCCTTTATATTATGGGCGAAAATCCGCTTCTAAGTCTACCGCAACCCGAACGTATCCGGAATGCCTTGAATAGCCTGGAGCTACTCGTGGTTCAGGACATCCTTACCACCGAAACCACACATACGGCACATGTGGTCCTGGCAGGGGCCGCCTTCAGTGAAAAGGCAGGGACCTTCACTAATATGGAGGGGAGAGTCCAGTCATTTGAACCTGTGGTTTCTCCGCCCGGGGATGCAAGACCGGATTGGGAGATCCTTGATCTACTGTCCAGAAGGATGTCCCATGCTGATGGGTATTCTTCAATACAGAAGATAAGGGCGGAAATCAGTCGCAGGATTCCCATGTACTCGGAACTTGGAAAGTCGGGGGACGAGTCCTGGATCAGGGAGACGAGCAATCTGAGGCTTTTCCACCCCGATGAGGAGGGGGAATCGATCTCTTTTTCTCCCGTAATCTCTGTGGATGATGAGGTATTTGATAAAGCATATCCATTTACGGCTATTCTTGGGTCCTTGCGATGCCATATGGGAAGCGGCACCAGGACCGGCCTTTCAGACCGGATCAAGGATTTTGGCTTGAAGGGAGAGGTCGAGATATCTTCAGAGGATGGCACGCGGCTCAATCTGAAAGTGGGAGATAAGGTAAAGATATCTTCACCGGACGGATCCATAGAAAGAGACATAACCCTGAAAAAGGATTTGAGACCAGGACTCGTTTTTATTCCCATGGCCATTAATAATAATGATGCCAGGCAATTGATGGGATTGACCCGGTTGGGCGAAGCCGATTCGCCAGGGTGGAATGGGTGTCATGTGAAGATTGAGAGAATAAAGGATACCGAGTAATGCAACCAAAAGAAATAGACTGGGGATTGATGGAGGCCACTATCAATAAACATCGCGGCGAAACCTGGGCATTGATCCCATTGTTGCAGGAAATCCAGGAAGTGTTCGGTTATATCCCTCCGGATTCCATTGAGCCCATTGCCGGGGCCCTGGATCTCTTCCCGAGCGAGGTCCAGGGGGTCATCTCCTTTTATGCCGGGTTATCCCTGAAGCCAAAAGGCAAGTATGTTGTAAGGGTGTGTCGCGGCACGGCCTGCCATGTCAAAGGGGGTCAAAGCATCCTGAGGGTGATGAAGAAAGAGCTGGGGCTTGATGAAGATGAGACCTCCCCCGATTATCAATTCACCCTTGAGACAGTGGCCTGTCTCGGGGCCTGTTTTCTTGCCCCCACCATGATGGTGAACAGGACCTATTTCGGCAAACTTTCTCCGCCAAAGGTAACCTCTGTACTGAATCAGTATGGCAAGGATAAAGGAGAAGACGAATAGTATGGAGAAGCTCTTATCCATTGGAGAATTAGAGTGGTATCGCAATAAGGTTCTTGCTCGAGAGGATGAGAGCAAAACGCGTGTGTACGTATGCATGACAGGTTGTCGAGCTTATGGCGCTTCTGAAGTAAAGGCAGCTCTTGACGAGGAGGTCAAAAAACAGGGCATGTCCGATCAGGTGGAAGTGCGTGCCACCGGATGTCACGGGTTCTGTGCCAAAGCACCGGTGATAGCCATTGATCCTCTGGGGGTTCAATATCAGGAGGTAAGCCCTGATGATGCGCCGGAGATCGTGGCCCTTACCCTTAAACAAAATCGGTTGATAGATCACCTGGCTTACACCGACCCCCAGACAGGCAAGACCATCTTTCACCGCAGTCAGATTCCCTTTTACAAGAAACAGGTGAGAAGGGTTTTGGCTAACTGCGGGACAATCGATCCAACAAGGATTGAGCACTATATCGCGGCCGGTGGATATCAGGGCATTGTCAAGGCCCTCTCCAGGATGGCTCCGGAGGATGTGATCGATAAGGTAACCACGGCCAAACTGCGGGGAAGGGGTGGTGCCGGCTTTTCTACAGGCCTGAAATGGAAATTCGCCCGCCAGGCAGAGGGCCGACCCAAGTATATCATCTGCAATGCGGACGAAGGGGATCCCGGGGCATTTATGGATCGTGCCGTGCTGGAAGGTGATCCACACGCTGTCCTCGAGGGAATGCTCATCGGTGCCTATGCCATGGGAGCCGAACACGGATACATTTACGTGCGGGAAGAGTATCCTATTGCTGTGGAGCACCTGAATCTTGCAATAGAACAGATGAAGGAGCTGGGTCTTCTGGGGGAGAATATCCTGGGTACCGGCTTTAATTTTGATGTGTACCTGAAGATGGGTGCAGGGGCCTTTGTGTGTGGCGAAGAAACCGCGCTTATGGCCTCCATTGAGGGGAAGAGGGGAATGCCGAGGGCCAGGCCGCCTTTTCCGGCGCAGGCGGGCCTGAATGGAAAACCCACCAATATCAATAATGTTGAGACCTGGGCCAATGTCCCTTTGATTATCAAAAACGGCGTCGAATGGTATTCCCAGGTGGGTACCGAGCAGACCAAAGGGACCAAGATCTTTTCCCTGGCAGGCAAGGTGAACAATACGGGGCTGGTGGAGGTCCCCATGGGTGTGACCATCAAAGAGGTGGTTTTCGATATAGGCGGCGGTATCCCAAAGGGAAGGAAGTTCAAGGCGGTTCAGATGGGTGGACCCTCGGGCGGTTGTGTGCCGGAGCAGTATCTGAATCTTCCCGTGGATTACGACACCCTGCAGCGAATAGGTGCCATCATGGGTTCGGGCGGCATGGTGGTGATGGACGAGAATAACTGTATGGTGGAAATCGCACGGTTTTTCTTGAGTTTTACCCAATCCGAGTCCTGCGGGAAATGTGCTCCCTGTCGCCTGGGGACTACCCAGTTGCTGGAGATTCTGACCCGGATTACACAGGGGAGAGGCAGGATCGAAGACATTCAGACCATTAAGGAGTTAGGCGAAACCATAATGAAGTCCTCCCTTTGCGGTCTGGGACAAACTGCTCCCAAGCCTGCTCTAGCCACTCTCGCCTATTTTTTGAAGGAATATGAGGACCATATACTGGAGCAGCGATGTGCCGGAGCCACATGTGATTCCATGGTTATCTCCGCGTGCCAGCATGCATGTCCAGCCGGTATTGATGTGCCCAATTATGTAGCAGCCATTGCCAGCGGAAAGTATGAAAAGGCGGTGGATATTATCCGGGAGCGGAACCCTTTTCCTGCTGTGTGCGGCCGTATCTGCATCCACCCCTGCGAATTCAAATGCCGACGTGGGGAGCTTGATGAGCCTGTGGCCATCAGGTCATTGAAGCGATTTGCCTCGGACTGGTATTTTGAACATATTGGCCGGGCAGAAGAGCCTTTTCCCGTAAAGAGAGAGCAGAAAGTAGCAGTTGTAGGTGCCGGGCCCTCAGGTTTGACCTGTGCCTATTTCCTGGCAAAATCAGGTTACAAGGTGACTGTTTTTGAAGCTCAACCTGTGGCTGGAGGCATGCTTGGCATTACCGTTCCCGAATTTCGCCTACCTCGTGAAGTGATTCAGGAGGAGGTTGATTATATTGAAAGCTGCGGGGTTGAGATTCGTTATGACTCCCCTATTGACGCTTATCATACGGTCAATGATCTGATGCGGGAAGGCTATGACGCGGTATTTATTGCTGCGGGTGCTCAGGCCAGCAAGCGTATCGGGGTCCCTGGGGAAGAAGAAGGCCTCGACGGTCTACACTATGGCCTCGAGTTCTTGTCTCAAGCCAAGACGGATAGAAAGATTGCCGTGGAGGGTAAGGTTGTCGTCATAGGAGGGGGTAACGTGGCTATTGATGTGGCCAGGACCGCCTTGAGGGTTGGAGCAGAAGATGTTCAATTATTCTGTCTGGAACCAAGAGACGAAATGTTAGCCTGGGAGAAGGAAGTCAGGGAAGCAATCGACGAAGGCATTGTCATAAACCCATCGTGGGGCCCCAGGCAGATTATTCATAAAGACGGCAGAGTTGCCGGCATCGAGTTTGTGAAATGTATTTCTGTGTTTGATGAAGAGGGCCGTTTCAACCCGATATTCGATGATGAATTTACTCAGGCTGTGGAGACACATAATATCATTATTTCCATTGGGCAAGCCCCCGATATGTCCTTCTTGACAAAGGATGGTCAACTGGAGAGGGCGCTTTGGGGAGCATTGGTTGTTGACGAAAATACGCTTTCCACCAATATCCCGGGTATTTTTGCTGGAGGGGATTTTACAACTGGCCCCACTTATGTAATACGGGCTATAGCCTCCGGGAGGCGAGCCGCTATTGCCATTGAAAGATATCTCCAGGGGGAGACAGGGCGTATAAGGATAATAGATGAAAAGACCGAGACGGTGGAAGATACTGGTCTTGCACTGGATGAGGAGACAACCGAGGAAAAGCCGAGGATCGAGATTCAACTTGAGAAACCGGAAGAAAGGGTAAGGGATTTCCGGGAGGTGGAGAAAGGATTTACACGAGATGAGGCGCATCGGGAGGCCATGAGGTGTCTAAGATGTGATCTGGAGAAGGATAGGAGATAAACATGATCAGATCCATTACGCGGCAAAAACCGGAGGAGGAACTTGATCAACTCCTGGACGGTTTGGGACGGGTTTTCATCATTGGGTGCGGAACATGCGTCACCCTGACACACACGGGTGGCGAGCCCGAGGTGAAGGCCATGAAAGAAACATTGTCCGGCAAGGGCAAACTGGTAACCGGGGAGATGGTCCTGCCTGTGGCCTGTGACAATCTGACCGCTGAAGCCTTAAAGGAATACGGTGAGCAGATTGAACAGTCCGATGTCCTGCTGATCATGACCTGTGCCTTTGGTGTTCAGACCATTGCCAGGCAGTTGGAAAAAATGGTCGTGCCTGCCTTAGACACCCTGTTTATGGGAAAAGAGACCGGTGTAGGTCAGTTTGATGAGATATGCACACAGTGCGGCACATGTATCCTGGGAGAGACAGGTGGTATATGCCCGGTAACCTCATGCCATAAGGGACTGGTCAATGGCCCCTGCGGGGGCACAAGCAATGGCAAATGCGAGATTGACTCTGAAAAAGACTGTGCCTGGACCTTGATTTACAGTCGGTTGAAAGAATTGAACCGATTGGATAGCATGAGAAAACTGCAAAAACCGAGAAACCACCATGGAGAGCCGAGCCCGGGGAAGTTCAAATTAAGTGTCTAAAGTGAACTAAAGTGCCTATTTATCCCGCTTGCAGCGGGGAAGTTAGTAGGCTGGGATGATTTAATTCAGGTGTTTATCGTTGCCGGCTGCGTGTAATTTCAAAAGGTCACCTTAAACCCGCGTAACTTCTCAATAAGTCCGGGCATTCCGACTTCTTCCCCCTTTTGCAAAGGGGGATTGAGGGGGATTTTTCTAATACAGGCTGGACTTATTGAGAACTTACAAACACAGCATGTAACCTTTAAAATGTACCGCTAATTTACCATTGATGAACGCTTATAAAAAACACGGTCTCTATATCCACATACCCTTCTGCAGGACAAAATGCCCTTACTGCGGATTTTACTCCATTGCCTCTACCTCTCTCATCTCCAGGTGGTTGGAAGCCCTAAAAAAAGAAATGGCCTACTACAAAGACCGGTTCGAATGTTTTGACAGCCTGTATCTGGGCGGCGGAACACCCACACTGTTAAGCGCCAGGGACCTCCAAAAGATAATGCAGCACCTTTTCACGCACTTTGACTTTGCCCCGAATACCGAGTTCACCATAGAGGCTAATCCCGGGGATCTGACCCCGGAAAAGGTCGACGGACTCAAGGCCATGGGCTTTAACAGAGTTAATCTGGGGGTTCAGTCCTTTAATGCCCGGGAACTGTTGTTTCTTGGGAGGAGACATACTGGCGAGGAAGCCGAAAGCGCGCTCAAGACACTGAGGGCCTCCGGATTTGACAATGTGGGCATTGACCTGATTTACGGACTCGAGGGGCAATCTTTAAAAGCATGGATCAATACGCTAAACCGAACCCTTACGTTTAGGCCCGAACATATTTCATGTTATCAGTTGACCTTTGAAAGGCGAACGCCTTTCTGGAGCATGAAGGCGAAGGGCGTGATAAGGCCCATTGGTGAAGAAGAGGAACGTTCTTTTTTCCTCACCACATCCAGATTTCTGGAAGAAAAAGGGTACATTCATTACGAAATTTCGAATTTTGCCAGGAAAAAGATCTACTATTCCCGTCACAATTATAAATATTGGCATCATGTCCCATACCTGGGGCTCGGCCCCTCGGCTCACTCGTTTCAAAATAGGACCCGCTGGTGGAATTTCCGCTCAATAAGACGATATTGTGAGGCCCTGGAGGATCACAAGGCACCGGTTGAGGGATATGAAGATTTGACTAATGATCAGATGAGACTTGAATCAATTGCTCTCGGTTTGAGAACCAGAGACGGTTTTGCTATCAAAGAAACCGACCTTGACTCGCAATCAGCCGATATGCTCTCCAGGCTGCAAAGCTCGGGATTCCTTAATATCAAAAAGGACAGGATTGTGCCCACCCGAAAGGGGTTTCTCGTAGCCGACCACCTTCCACTATGCCTTGATATCCCCGTAGAACTTCCGGTATAATCCGCGAAATTGATCGTAAGTCATGCCCAAAATCCGGGCTGCTTTTCTTTGATTGTATTTTGATTGCTTGAGTGCCTGGGTCAAAAGACGAATCTTTAGCTCCTGAATAGCCTCGTTGAAGGGTTTATTCATGAGATACTCGGTCGAAAATTTGTCCTTTTCAACCCTGGGCACTTCTTTTCCTGGCCGATGTTGACCATAGGGAGAATGAAAGGGATCGAAGACTATATCCGTAATCAGCGATGAATCCGATCGATATACCGCACGTTCCACTACGTTTTTCAGTTCACGCACGTTTCCAGGCCAGGAATAGTTTTCAAGTGCAGTAATAGCTTCATCACTGAATTGGGGTACTTCCTCCCGGCCAAGTTCAAAGGCCATCCGCACTGCAAAATGGTTTGCCAAAAAAAGAATATCTCCTTCTCGTTCCCTGAGAGCCGGCAAAAGCAGCACTTCAAAGGAGAGGCGATCCAATAAATCCTGCTTAAAACGGCCCTCGATCACCAACGCCGGCAGATCGGCATTGGTCGCCGCGATAATTCTGACATCCACCTCAATACACGCTGTACCCCCAACCCGTTCAAATGAGCCATATTCCACGACACGCAATATCT
This sequence comes from Anaerolineales bacterium, assembly GCA_048636195.1. Classification (GTDB taxonomy): domain Bacteria; phylum Desulfobacterota; class DSM-4660; order Desulfatiglandales; family Desulfatiglandaceae; genus 4484-190-2. The sequence continues at coordinate 6,773 of JAIVXD010000004.1, read as the reverse complement.
TCTCCTGCACTTCCATGGGGATGGTGCCTATTTCGTCAAGGAAAAGGGTCCCCTTGTCTGCTGCCTCGAATCTCCCGGTCCGCCGCTGTTCGGCCCCGGTGAATGCTCCTTTTTCGTGGCCAAATAGCTCTGATTCCATAAGCGAAGGCGTGAGGGCTGAGCAATTGAGGGCTACCAGGGGCTCTTGCCATCGGTTTGAAAGAAAGTGGAGTCTGGCTGCAGCCATTTCTTTTCCTGTGCCCCGTTCCCCAATCAAGAGCACAGGCCGGTTTATTTGAGCGACACGTGATAACCGCTCCTGAAACCCCAGGAAAGTCTCGGACTGCCCCAGCGCCTCTCCCACGCCTGCAAGAGGTCCCGTTCTGTCAGTTTGTCTTTTCATGGTAAAAAATACCTTCTTATGGTTGATATTACCAATATTTGGTGCATGTTACCACAATCGAATCGGCTATGTCAAGCCAATAACTCCTTGAATTCCTTCGTTTTTCCCGAAAAAACATTCTTTGGCACAATTCCTGCCTTACATATTGACAAAACATAAAGGATGGAGGTCACATTATGGGAATTTTTACACGATTTCGCGATATCATCAGCTCCAATATCAATGCCATGCTGGATAAGGCAGAAGATCCGGAAAAGCTGATCAGACTTATGATCCGCGAGATGGAAGACACACTGGTTGAAATCAAGGCATCGTGCGCAGGCGTGATGGCCAACAGCAAGAAGGTTCAACGTCAGCTTGATGAAGTTCTGGTCCGCGAAAAACATTGGAAAGACAGGGCAGGGCTTGCAGTCAACAAGGGCAGAGATGATCTGGCACGGGAAGCACTCGTGGAGAAGCGCAAATATTCCGATAGGGCGAATACCTTTGAAAAAGAATTAATAGAATACAAGGCTTTGATCGAGCAATATCAGGATGACATCCGCCAACTTGAGGATAAACTCGGTACTGCTCGCGAAAAGCAACGTGTACTCGTGCAACGCCACATTCATGCAAACGGAAAAAAACGCGCACAGCAAGAAATCCGTCGCGTGGATAGCTCTGAGGCCATCCTGAGGTTCGAGGAGTTTGAAAACCGGATTGAAAGGATGGAAGCTGAAGCTGATATGGTCAATTTCGGAAGAAAGCCTACGCTGGAGGGAGAATTTGACATGCTTTTGGTTGATGAGGACATTGAAAAAGAACTGCGAACTCTGAAATCCTCACTTACAAAGGAGCACGAAAAAACTTCGGCAGTATAGACTTCCTCAATGTATTGATATATCTATAAAGAACTTGAGGTGGACAAGCCCTTTAGTAAATAGAAAGGTAACATCTCAATAAGTCTGGGCATTCCGAACCTTCCCCCTTTTGCAAAGGGGGATTGAGGGGGATTTTCTTAATACAGCCCGAATTTATTGAGAACTTACTCAAAAAGGAGCAACATCATGGAAATCAAAGTATTAGGTCCGGGATGTCTGAAGTGTCAACAGACAGAAAAAAATGTAAAAGAAGCGGTTCAGGAATCCGTTGTGGATGCCACAGTAGATAAGGTGACTGATCTCATGGAGATTGCCAGATACGGGGTGTTGGGAACACCGGCTGTGGTGGTTGACGGCGAGGTAAAGAGTGTCGGCAAGATCCCGGGCAAGGATGAAATCATGACGTGGATCAAAAAACAAACTAAAGGTGAAAGGGGGTAATCAATATGTCAGATGTCCGTCTTTTGGCTGAATGGTTTCCGGAATTCGCTGAACAGCTTGATAAAATGGATGAAATCTATAAGGAAATGAGAACCATTGACGAAAAAACTTATCAATTTATCTGCTTTGCCCTTGCTATCAAAGCCCGTTCCAAACCCTGCCTCTTAAAGCATTTTATGGGCGCCCTTGAAGCCGGAGCCACGGCTAAGGAACTTGCGTACATAATGGCGTTAACCTTCAGGGAGGCCGCAGGCGGTGATGATTGCTGGACGCATGACGCGCTGGGAGACTATAAAATGCTTATTGCCGAGGGTCTCAGGAGTTCGGAGTGTTGCGCCAGGTAGAGTCCAAATTGCTTGGGGAGGATAACTATGCCACCAATAATTATACCAAATAGCTGCCTTGATCCTGGGCCTCTGGCTCCCGGGGGCAACCTTATTGATCAATCTCCTTCTGGTGACCTTTTTTGGAGCCCTTGTGTTTAACCTGGCACGCGGCCTGGACATAAACTGTGGTTGCTTCAGCACAAGCCAGGCTACATCAAACCTCTGTATGTGCTTGTATGTGATCCGAGATGGGACATTTCTCATTTTGGCGCTCTACCTTTTCTCCCATGTTTTTTTGGGAAAACGTCGGGCGTTTGCAGCAATTATGAAGGATCATCTTTAGGTCGCCATCTCCCAGAGAGTAAAGAATGCGCTGGCAACCATCATCGATGTGTAAAGGGCGTCGCCCGCCAGGTTTGGTTTTAAGCTCCTTGTATGGCCTGTTGACAAATCCGCGGGAAATGTTGACGGGAAAGAGCCTGAAAAGTGCATGGTTGATGCCCAGATCCTTTTTTCTGGAAAAAAATATCGATTCAACAATTGTGGTTCAGACAGTAGCGGTTCCATCCTTGGCGACTTGCCGGAGACTGTCGTAGGCCCGCATTATCATACCCTTTGGGCTATTCAATAGCCCACCTTCTCCCAAAGACAATTTTTTTTAGAAGACATTGATTTTTTTCTTGCATTTTGAGTATCAATCTGTATGCTTATATAGTAATGAGCATACAGAACAGTGAGAACAGACAAAAATTCAGCCGCCTTCGGCAGTCACTTAGAAGACTATCTGATGAGGCCAGAAAGCTTATCGAGCCATCTTTTTCCGATAAGACCGTGATCAAAGGATCGGTCTATGAACTGAAACGCAAATGCGGAAAGCCAGGATGTAAATGTGCGCAGGGTGAACTCCATAGCCGAATGGTTTTAAGTGCCAGTGAGAAGGGCAAGACCAGGTTACGCGTTATTCCGCATGGTTTTCTCGTTGAGGTACAGATCAAGGTGAGGCGTTATCAGGAGCTTAGACGTGCTCGTTCAAGGCTTGTGGAAATGCACAGGAAAATGATTCGGGTCATGGATGAGATGGAGGTGATGCGCCGGGAGCAGATCCCTGCGTCCGGCAAAAAGAAGATATCACGGTGAGGACTTAGATGGACCTTGTGGTATTTGAGAAGAACAAGCCCTTTGTTTTGGAGGCGCTTGGTAATGGAAATTTTGACTACATGGAGTCTGCCAGCGAGGTATTTGAGACTGAATTTTTCCGATACATTAAAGCTAAAACAATTCTTGATAAACTCTCTGCGACTTACCCCACCCCCCGGAAGAAAGAAGATGTACCGGTGTGGTTTTATGTAGCCAGCAACCTTTCCATGAGGCTTCATGGCGTCCATTCTTTCAACGGGTTTCCCCTGCTGGTGCGCTCAGGAGGGATGCTCAATGCTTTTGGGCCCGAGGCGGGCCGGAAGGTTGTCCATCCGGATACTGGGGATGTAACTATTGTCTGTGAGGGTTTCAACAACAAGAACCAGTATGACCGTGAGACACCCTGTGACCAGGACTTTCTCCGCAAGATGGCTAAGGACACAGATGCAGGTGCCCTGATGAAGTGGTTTTGTGATGATGTGGTAAGGGTGTTTCGCAAGCATCGTAGTTTTGACAAAGAGGGTATTTTCATAGGAGACGGCTCCTACCTTTTTGTTCCTGATAATCCCAACTATGAGGGTTCAGTCAGGCTACTGTTCGATGAACATAATCATCCTGTCAGTTCACGCCAATATAAGGAGATGACCGATAATCAGAAGGTTCACTGTCAGTGGCGGCGCTGCTATAAGATGGTAACGCTATTGCACACGAACCGGGCTTTGGACTTCTTCATTTTTGTGGCAGTTAAGGTGGTCTCGGGTAAAGATCACGAGTGTCCGGTACTTTATGAGCTTGTGAAACAGTTTGTGGAGGTGGTGGGAAAAGGGGTGATGAAGAGGCTTATTCTGGACCGTGGTTTCTTGGATGGCAAGGCCATCTCCGTTTGCAAAGAGGATTACGGCATTGATATCCTCATCCCGATTCGTCGCAACATGGATATATATAAGGATGCCATGGCGCTTTTCGGGCTGCCTGAGACAGATTGGGTTCGCTTAAAAGAGCCGGAGGAGGAGGTCAAAAAGCCAGCCCGACCAAGGCCCAAGGTGATCGAAAAGCGCGAAAAAAAGCGGCAGGAAAAGCTCCGGGAACTCAAAGAGGAAAAGCCACCCCTACCGCCAAAGCAAGTACTTGTCAAAAGGGAAGCGGCAGTCATTGGCGGGTTTCGGAGCTGGTCCTCCTGTACGGTGCCACTGAGTGTTGTGGCCAATCGTGAGCACTATGCCGATGGCCACGAGGAGACGTGGCTACTGATTGATACTAAGGAGGTTCAGGATCCGAGAAAGGCAGCTCAGGACTACCACATCCGAACGACTACCGAGGAGAGATACCGTCAGGTTAAGTGCTTCATCGATTTGACTAATTTTACGTCACGCGCTTTTTCTATGGTGGTCAATCAGGTTGTCTTTATCATGCTTGCCTATAATCTGCTTCAACTCTACCTGTTACGAAAAGGACGCAAAGAGCTAAATAAAAAGACACTGCCTCGTATCCGTCAGCAGTTACTACCTTCCGACAGTCACGTAATCGTTTACTATCAAAACTATTATGCCCTGTTCAAGCCGTTCGAAATCGTTGGATTTGTAGTAACTCTCCATGAGGAGGCTCGCAACAAGATAGCTCAGAAGTGCCGACGTATCCGTCGTGAATTGGACGGAGTCATGAGAAACCCCCGACCGCCCTAACTACCTTCTGTCACCAACAATAGACAATACAATCCCGATAAAGCTGGCATCAGCCTCTGAATGCCATCATGGGCCTTTTTTGCCTCAGAAAGCCCCACTTCTCTAATCAAAACTAGTCCCTCGCTATGACTCTGCGGTTGTGGACAGTTTACGCTCCTTGTATGCCGATGTGGGCTTTGCATACAAATCTCGGCCCACATTCAGCCACAGATGTCCATTTAGTGTCTGAATTGCAACCACACACAATTAATGTTTGATTTTTATTGATTCCTCTGATATCTTTAAACACGTAATCTTCTAATTTTACACTGATTCTAAGGTGGTGATTCTATGCAAGGCATAGTGATAGAGATACCAAAAGAAATTATCCTTTCGCTAAGGATTCCGAAAGAAAAGGCCAAGGACCGATTAAAGGAAGAGCTGGCTATTCATCTCTATAAAGAGGGTTTTCTGTCTTTTGGAAAGGCAAGGGCCTTAGCTACACTTTCAAAATGGGAGTTTGCCGAACGATTAGGAATTAAAAAAACAGCGAGACATTATACCCGCGAAGACTTAGAAGAAGACTTAATATTTTCCAATGGATAAGCGACTTCTTGTTGTTAGTAATTCTTCCCCAATTATGAACCTGGCGATAATCGGCCAGCTGCATCTTATTCAGGAACTATTCGGAGAAATTATCATCCCGAAAGAAGTCTGGGCCGAGCTGATCATCGAAGGTAAGGGCAAACCCGGAACAAATGAAATCGAAAAGGCCAAATGGATAAAGGTAGTAAAAGTAAAAAATGATAGTCTCGTCAAGACGCTGACCAAAGATTTGGATGTCGGCGAGTCAGCCGCTATTGCGTTAGCAATCGAAAGAAAAGCGAATCTTCTTCTATTGGATGAGACCGACGCTCGTAATCTCGCCGAGTTTTATAACCTGACAAAAACAGGGGTTTTAGGTATCTTAATGAGAGCAAAGAAGAGAAGCCTTATCAAACAGATCAAACCAATGTTGGAAAAACTTAGAATCCAAGCTCATTTCTGGATCAAACCAGATCTCTACGACACCATACTTTCGGAAATGGGTGAAACGCCATATTACGTTGAAGCGTAACTTTTTTATTCCCTTACCCCTTTAATTCTTCAATTTTCAATCCCCTATGCCCCCCCCTATTCTATTCGAAGATTACGAACATCTGCCGGTGGGACATTGTCCGGATTTTCTTCTGATGGCACAAAGGCCATATCATTGGTAATCAATAACCTGTCAAGTTTTGTGCCATCTTCCCTGCCCGATATTCTCAGAGTATGAGTGCCGGCAGCAAGATTAAGAATAAGTGGATCCTGTTCATTACCATTTACTGAAACCCATATCCAAACACTCCCAATTGGGATATGCCAGGCAACGTGTTCTCCGCCGTCGATTGATGTAAAGAAGGAATTACACCCGCCATCCGGAGCAATTACCCTTCCCCAAATAACGTAATCTCCAGTAGTTGGGATATCTATTGTATACTCAGCAGCCCCATCAGGAGTAGCTGAGTCTCCCGAGCCGGAAGGCTTCCACATATATGCACCAGCCGAGGCATCCGGATCCGATGCTGTTTCCAAAGGCGAGCTGAGATTTCCCGACTCAGCTTGAAACCAATTGTATGATAGCTCTTCTACTTTTGAAAAATAGAAGTAATCAAGGCGACAATTTGTCTCCCTGCCTCTAAATGTTATGGTGTGCGTTCCCTGGGTTAATTCTATGGTATAGGGATCGTATTGTGGGTTATCCCAGGTACCTGTTCCCTGATTATTAACTTCATCTTCCCTCCATACGTTGAATTCATCAGGATTGCCAGAGGGGTTCAGGTGCCAGATAAACTCTTCTCCATCGTTTATCTTTACATAAAAAGAATCAGAGCTTCCGTCTGAGGCATAAACCCTTGCTATAATCTTGTAAATTCCGGATTCGTCT
>JAIVXD010000003.1:0-21569 GCA_048636195.1 Anaerolineales bacterium | reverse complement strand
TATTTACGTAACCGTTCACGGGTTCAGAGGTTCAAAGGTTGCATTCTCATCACCATACGTCATTTTGTAAACGTTTTGTACGGGAAAACCGACCGCTTACACATCCCCACAAACCTGCCCGCCATTGCCGACCTCTTGGGATATGCCCGTTCCGTACATGACAGGCGAGGCAGGTGGGTCTGGAACATGGTATTTGGCAATTATGTGACAAAACCAGCATTTTTACGAGGACTTCGGGTCTTCAATTTTGTCCCTGTCCCTAACCCTGAACGTTGAACCCTGAACCTGTGAACGCTTACCATTTTTTTTATAATTGAAAAAATTCCTTAAATATTCAATAGTCAATCGTAAATATTCAATCATCTGAAGATAGTGAAAATAGCCCAATACTCCGGCGGAGCCAAAAAATGTACAAAAATAATTCCTAAGGTACTAAAAGGCGAGGACTTTATTATGCAGGTAATGATTCTCTATTTCTCAAAAGGGGGAAATACCAGGAAACTGGCTGAAGCGATCGCAAAAGGCGTCGAAGAGGTGGACGGTGTGACTGCTGTCTTGAAGAAAACGGACAAGGTGACCAAAGATGATTTTCTGGCCGCAGACGGAATCATCGCTGGTTCGCCGGTCTATTTCGGCGGGATGGCAGCCGAACTAAAAAAGGTCTTCGATGAATTTGTGGGCGTGCGTAAGAGGATGGAGGGTAAAGTCGGGGCGGCTTTTACTACCTCTGGAGATCCCACTGGCGGCAAGGAAACCACTATGATGTCCATTATTCAGGCCCTTTTGATCTACGGGATGGTTATCGCAGGGGATCCTATGTCTGCCACCGGACATTATGGCGTTGCCTGTGTGGGAGCGCCCGACAGCAAAACAGAGGAAAACGGAAGAAGGTTTGGCCAAAGGGTGGCAGAATTAACACAAAAACTTCGCGGTTAAAGATCAGGATAAAAGGACATTGGACAAGGACATTCTAAAAGACCTTCTCGTTCGCTTGAGCAAGGGACAGGTAACGGTTGAAGAGTCTCTTGAAAGGCTTAAGAATTTACCGTTTGAAGATCTGGGTTTTGCCTGTATTGATCATCACCGGGGCCTGAGAAGGGGCCTTTCAGAGGTCATATTTGGTGCGGGTAAAGAGGTATCCGATATCCTGGCCATCATGGAACGGATGGTAGAACAGGAAGAAAACGTTCTTGTGACGCGGCTGTTGCCTGAGAAGGCCAAAAACATCTTAGGGAAGTTTTCTGACAGCACTTATTATGAAAAGGCAAGGGTCCTGACCCTTGTCAAACACCCCATAAATGTTTCTGGCCGGGGAAAAATACTTGTCATGAGTGCCGGGACTTCCGATATTCCTGTGGCAGAAGAGGCTGCCATTACGGCAAGGTTCATGGGAAATGAGGTGGAAACCATTTATGATGTGGGAGTCTCTGGCATCCATAGACTTTTGAATCACAGGGAAAGGATAATGGAGGCCTCTGTTATTGTAGTGGTGGCCGGCATGGAGGGGGCATTACCGAGCGTTGTGGGCGGGCTGGTTGATAAGCCGGTGATCGCAGTCCCGACAAGTGTGGGCTATGGGGCCAGTTTTCAGGGTATTGCTGCGCTTTTGGGAATGTTGAATTCCTGCGCGTCCGGAGTGACAGTTGTGAACATCGATAATGGTTTTGGGGCAGGATATGCTGCGAGTGTAATTAACAGGACATAGTTACCTGGGAGCCTGTCATCTGTACTTCTCACGGATTTCCAAGACGCGTCTTTTGAGCCGGAGAAGATCTTTTTTCTGAGAATTATCCCAGCAGGGCAGTATGGTGTTATTGTGAAATAGCGGCTCTGAGGTTAGATTATATTCAGAGTGACTTATGGCCTTTTCCCATAAGGCGGTATGGGGTATTGGAGAATACTCGGAAAGAAAAGGCATTGCACCTGTGTTGGCCACAAAATCAATAGTTTCCATCACTGAATCCACTGATTGGCCGGGCAATCCCATCAGAATATACGCCCCGATCTCATTGTGAGCAAAACCGGCTTTAAGTAAGTAGTGTACCCCCCGCTCAAAGTCACCTTCGGCGATTTTATTATCCAGATTGCGGTGTAATGAAAAGTCCGAAGTCTCCAGCCCAAGGCGTATGGTTCGGAAGCCGGTCTGGTGCATTAGGCTGGCGATTTCCGCTGTGATTTCCTTGACATGCACAGCATTTGGGGTATGAAATCTCAGGTCCAGATGATGCCGTGCAAGTTTTTCAAGAAGCAGAGCCAAATGATTTTCAGCATCAATAAGCAGGGCGTCATCATAAAAGGCAAAGTCCCGGACCTTATAATCTTTATACCAAAAAAGGATTTCCTCTAACACTTCTCCCGGATCTCTGTGGATCGGTTGAGGATCTAAGAAGTGGCTTGCACAATATTTACACCGATAGGGGCAACCTCTGGAGGTCAGGAGGCAGACGTAGTCAATTTGGCTCAAAAGGTCAAATGCCGGATAAGGCGGATGTCCTGAATCCGGAGGAAGCTTTGGTGTAGGGATGTCGAATTCGCTTAGGGACTTTAGAAGGGAAACCGGATCATTGCTGGTCACAATGCGGTCTGCCTGCATATTTTGGCGGGCGTGATTATGGCAAAGCCTGGCATAAATCCCCCCGAGGATTATCGGAACCCCAGGGTGAACTTTCCTGGCGAGGCTGATGGCCTCTTTGACGCCGGGATACCAGTATGTCATAAGAGAGGTGACGAGAATGGCAGCCGGCTTTCGGATCTTGTTTAATTCTTCCACAAATATATTTAGTGAAAGACCGTAGCGACTGTAGGGCCTTGGAATGACGCTTAACGGAAGGGGCTTGGGCACTTCTTGCCGCCAGAATTTTCCGGTCCCATATAAGCGTCTTTTAGGCTTTTTCATGGACTTATCACCCTTCATGCCGGGGTGATGCACATCCAGACAGTCGATTAAGTGTATCCTGAAACCGCAGTCTCTGAGATACCCTGCAAGGTAAAGGAGCCCGAGCGGTTTGGACCAGAGGTCATAGGCTGCAAAATCGTAGATCCAGGGGTTAATGAGAATCAGTGAAGGTGTCATGAGGCAAATTCAAAACCGAGAAAGGTTAAAGATATGAGGGCTGTGGTTCAGAGGGTAAAGGAGTCCAAAGTAGAAGTCAAGGGGGAGGCTGTAGGAGCTATTGGCCCTGGATTACTGATATTTTTGGGTGTGGGGAAGGATGATTCAGAGAAAGATTGCGATTACTTAGCCAATAAAATTGCCCATCTGAGGATCTTTCCTGATGCAGGTGGTCTCATGAATTTGTCTTTGATGGAAGCAGGCGGAGCCGCTCTGGTTGTTTCTCAGTTCACTCTCTGGGGTGATTGTCGAAAAGGACGGAGACCGTCTTTTGCAAAAGCAGCCCGGCCAGAACTGGCAAAGGAGCTTTATGAGCATTTTATTAGGCTTTTGAAGGCGAAGGGTATCAACGTTGCCACTGGTCAATTTCAGGAGATGATGGATGTCCATCTGGTTAACGACGGTCCCGTCACTTTGATCCTGGATAGCTCAAAGAGCTTGTAGCCTTTCCGGCACCCTTTGTGACACTTGATGGTGTGAAATTTCCTTTCTTGAGTCCGCCGCGGATGTTAAATAAAATCGAGTAGCGATTTTATAACTTGAGCTCTTTTTCAAGGATTCTGATCCTTTTTTTTATCTCCTTCTGCTCTCTCGGATCAAGGATGCCCTTTTTTAGCCGCAGCTTTAGGCCCAGGAGTTCCATGGATTTTCTGTATTCTTGGCAATTGACTTTCATGAGGATTCATTCTTAAATGAAAATAGATCTGGCGTTTGTATCACTTAAGATAAGAGGTGCGCAATGAAAAATGTATGGTCTCGTCTGAAGATGGGCTCTGAAAATGATCCCGATCAAAAATACCTTACGAACTGGATCGGAGAGCAGGATCGCACAAGTGGAGCCCAAGAGAATGAGGTGGAAGACAGGGGGCAAACAGAAACTTATGTGGACAACAGGCCAATAGAACCGCAAGGGAAGAAGATCAGTCGGCCGACGGTTCTTAAGTGGGTCATTTTCCTTGTGTTCATTGTCTACATCCTGGTTTCCTATTATCGCGGCCCGATCCTGACCAGCCTTGGAAAGTATCTGGTTGTTCAGCATTCTCTCGAGAAAGCTGATCTTATTGTTTGCATGATGGGAAACCCTGTGGAACGGGGCCTTGCGGCTGCGGATCTTTACGAGGAAGGTATGGCCCCGCGTATTTTTGTTGGCAGGGAAGAGCTGCCCGATGGAATTGAGGTTTTAAAGCAGAGAGGGGTCCACTATCCTGAAACGAGGGATCTTTTGATCATGATGCTCCAGGGATTGGGAGTAGCCAGGTCTGACTGCCTTGTCAGTGACCGTTTTATGGGCAGCACCTTTGAAGAAGCCAGGGTAATTAGAGGGATCGCACAAAAGGAAGGTTATCGCTCCCTGATTATTGTCACATCTCCACACCATACAAGACGCACCTGGTTGACTTTTCAAAAAGTGTTTGAGAAAGACGATATGGTAATTATGATGATGCCTTCCCAGTATACGGATTTCAGGCCGGATAACTGGTGGAAGAAAGGGAAATACGTCAATGAGGTGATTATCGAGTATCAGAAATTGATCTATTATACCCTGACCCGGATAAACCGGAAAAGTGACTAAAGTGAACTAAAGTTTGAAGTGAACTAAAGTTAATGAGTCGCTTCGCTCCATCTGTTTTAATAAAAAATAGAATTCCACAACTTTAGGCACTTTAGATCACTTTAGACACTTCACACTTTTGCAATTTACTGCACGTTTTGAGCAGAATATTATCGCTAAGTTACTAAAGTATTTCCTTTGATATTAGGGTTTATTTCCCCAAACAAAACTGGCTGAATATGCTGTCCAGGACCTCTTCAGTGGTGGTCTCTCCTATGATTTTCCCCAAGGCATCCAGCCCGCTCTTGAGTTCAAAGGCAACAATTTCCATGGGAGCGTCTTTTTTTGCCTTTTGGCCGGCGCTTTTGAAAAATTGAGCCGCATCTATCAGGGCCTGTCTGTGTCTCAAGTTCGGGGCCACATCAGGGGACGTCACGTCTATATCCCCTTTTAGTAAACAACCCGAAATGCCTTTTCTCAGCTGGTCAAGGCCTTGACCTGTGAGCGCGGATATCTTAACGATGGGAAGTCCGGAGAATGCATCATGTTCGGCTTCCTTACTGAGTCTGGATGGGAGATCAATTTTATTGATAACAATCAGGGCATTTTTTCCCCGGGATTGAGCAATGATATTGTGATCATTATGGTTTAGCGGCCTGCTCTGGTCAATGACCACAAGTAAGAAGTCAGCTTCTGCCAGTTTTTGCTCGGTAAAGTGGATTCCGATCCTTTCCACCTCATTCTTTACATTTCTGAATCCGGCAGTATCCATAAGGCGGAGCGGCAGCCCCTCAATTGTGATGGTGGATTCAATGATGTCCCTCGTCGTCCCTGGAATCGCTGTTACGATCGCCCGTTGTTCGTTTAGCAGTCTATTTAGAATGCTTGATTTTCCCGCATTAACACGCCCCACAATCACGGTGTTGATGCCGTCTACCCAGAGTCTTTTTGTTGCCTGGGCCTCAATCAAGTCTTCGATGGGTTTGACAATTTCCTTTCCAATTCGCTTTGAAGTTTTTTCCCTGGATATGATTTCGGATTCCTCGTCTGGGAAATCGATCGCCACTTCCGCGTGTGCAAGGAAATCGATCGCCTTTTGCCGCAGTCCCTCGATTTCATTCCTGAAGGTCCCCTGGATCTGCTGAGATGCTAAATGCAGGCCCCTGTCCGATTTGGCATTGATTAGATCGATCACAGCTTCAGCCTGGGTCAAATCTATTCTGCCATTCAAGAAGGCCCTCAATGTAAATTCTCCGGGTCTGGCCAGTCTTGCGCCCTGGTCCAAAATAATTTGGAGGATACTTGAAAGGAGGAGATAGCCGCTGTGGGAATTGATTTCAACGATGTCTTCCCGGGTATAGGAGTGAGGAGCCTTCATAAAGGAGAGCAGAACTTCATCGACCATGTCACCGGAGGATGGATCCAGGAAGTTCCCCAGGTAAAGGTGATGACTACTAAGACCTTGAACGGGTTTTTTCGGCCTAAAGGTTTTTTCAGCGATTTCAGCAGACAGGGGGCCGCTGATACGAATAATACCGATTCCGGCCTGGCCGATGGGTGTGGCAATGGCGGCGATGGTATCGTTGTCCGTTAACCGTTGTCCGTTGTCTGTTGTCTGTTGCCCGTTGCCCATAGCCCGTTACGTTAAGCTGAATTTATTTCATCTTTGTGAACCACACCTGTGGGCGTTGTCAGAGGCCATTGACTTTGCCCGGACTTTACCTGGTTTTGCCAAAGAATTTCAAATGACAAAATCCAAATGACAATTCAAAACCAAATGCTTAAATGACTAAACTCTCATTCGGGTAAGCAAAGTGTGATAAAGCGATTTAAATAAAGCAAAGACAAACGAGTAACGAAGCGCCTGCAATAAAGAAGGAGTTGAGCTGACATCAAGGTTGGGGCTTTGAGCTTTGACATTCATTTGGCATTTGAGTTTTGTAATTTGACATTAAACCTCATAAACGTGAATCCAGTGCCTCGCGGAATAACCCCCTTCCACGAGGCAGATCACAGCCACCTATCTTTCCGTATTCCGCCATCTTTTCTGTCAACTGACAACAGACAACTTTCAACTGACGAATAAGGTTATCTTTCAGGTATGATGAGGATCTTTTTTAAAATACCTTCCCCCCGGCTTTTCGTGTCCAGTGACTCATCGTCCCTCAGGGCCATGTGAACGATTCTCCGGTCATGGGGATTTAAAAGATTCGTGACTACAGGTTTTCCGATATTTTTGGCTTTTTCGCCCATCCTCAGGGCCATCTGTATCAAAGACTCTCGTCTTCGCTGGCGATAATTTTCAGAATCAACAACCACCTGGGTTCGCTTTTCCAGGGCCTTATTAACGATCTTGTTCACGATAAACTGCAGGGCGTCCAAGGTTCTCCCCTTTCGCCCTATTAGAAGCCCCGATGTATCGCCTTCAATGTTAAGGGCAATTGTGCCATCGTTTTGCGCTGCGTTTACTGTGGTTCCCTCCATGGGGATCAGTGTCAAGATATTTTCCAGTGCGTCTTTAGCAATGGCGACCCCGTTTGTCTCCTCAACGGGTTCCGGTTCTTCACCTGTAGTCGTGACTTTGACTTTAGCCTTCCTGCCACCTACTAATCCAAAAATCCCCGCGGATCCGGGTTCAATGATTTCGACGTCGATCTCTTCTTTGGTGAGCTTGAGTTGGCGACAGGCATTTTCAATCGCTTCCTCGGTAGTTTTTCCTTCAAATTCAAAAGTTTGCATGATTGTCCTCCAAATGTGATGCTTAACTCCTGTGAATACGATATTGCTGGCCTATTGAAAGAATATTATTGACAAACCAGTAAAGAACCAGACCAGACGGAAAGTTGATAAACATAAAGGTAAAGATAAGTGGTAAGAACATCATGATCTTGGCCTGCATCGGGTCCCCGGGGGTCGGGGTCATTTTCTGCTGAAGAAACATGGAAGCGCCCATCAACAGGGTAAGCACTGGTATTCCGTAAGGCGGTTCCATGAAGGGAATACTAAACGGGAAGTTGAAAAGGCGATCAGGGGCTGAAAGATCTTTTATCCAAAGCATAAAAGGCGCCTGTCTCAGTTCAATGGCGCTACCCAGAATTCTAAAAAGAGCAAAGAATACTGGAAGCTGGATTATCATGGGCAAGCATCCGCCCATGGGGTTCACCTTGTAGGTTTTGTACAGCCCCATCATTTCTTTGTTCAGTTGTGCTTTGTTGTTTTTATATTTTTCTCTGATCTTGGCCATTCTGGGCTGGAGTTTCTGCATCTCCTTCATGGATTTGTAGCTTTTGTTTGTCAGGGGCCAGAAAAGGATCTTGATCAGGATTGTGAGAAGAATAATGGATACACCATAGTTGTTTATGTACTGGTTGAAAAATCTCAGGAGATACAGAAGGGGCTTGGCAATTATGTCAGTCCATCCAAAAGAAATGGCCCTTTCGAGATTTTTTCCAAGCTGTTTCAGGATACCCAGTTCTCTGGGTCCGAGGTACAGGGTATAGCTGGAAGAGACCCGTTCAGAAGGGTGTAGTGAAATAGATGGTGGCATGTGGGTGCCTTCCAATATGCCCGATGGCAATAGACGCCCTTTGAAACTTGCCTTTGAAGGTTCATCCGGGATAACGGCTGATATAAAGAAATCGTCCTCATAGGCCATCCAACCGATCCGGCCTGCCAGGTCCTTTGGTTCGGATGCCTTTTTGATCTTAACTTCTTCAAGTTTGTCGTCCAGGAGCAGGACGATACCGACGTAGGAGTAATAGCTCTGCTTACCCTCGGGCGGTAATGCCTTTATATCAGCGACAAAGGCGCCCGTGACTATTTCCCCCGATTGATTGATTACGTCGATATGGAGATCAATCCTGTATTGATCCGGATAAAAGCGGTACGTCTGACTAATTGAAATCCCACCGGAGGTCGAGGAGTGGAAAACCAGGTTTTTAGGCGAAGAATCTGATTCGAGCCGTATTTTTTGGTGCTCCACCTGGTAGATGGTTTTTTCAAGTTGACTTGCAGACGCCCCATCAAAGCTTATTATCAAAAAATCGGCCTTATCTTGCTGAAGATTGATAAGTTCAATCAAGGGTGAGTCAGGGTCTATGGACTCACGGTATTCTTTCAGTTTAAAGCTTTTAATGGTGGGGCCCGCATTGGTAAAGACAGCCCTGTATAAGGGTGTGTCGACCACAACCTCTTTTTCATCAGTCTCTGGGGCCAACTTAAATTTTGTTTTCTCTGGTGCTTTAGAAAGCGCAGCATGCGGTGCGCTCGCAGTTTCTGGAGACTGCGATACAGTCCTCGGTGCAACTGTTTCAGGGGTTTCACCTTTTTTTGAAACCTGGTCTTTGCTCGGGTTGAAAAGGAATGACCATAGAATAAGCACCAGGAAGGATAAAGCAAAGGCCAGTATCGTTCTCTTTTCCATCTGAACTACCTTGTTTTAGGATCCCTCAGAATCCTACGTTGTATATTTTTTGACATATTAAACACAAAATTAGCGGGTGTTGGCGCCACAGGAATAATGATAATCACGCAGGCCACAATCCTTCATACAAGGGGATCATATCCCCCTGGATGAAAGGGGTGACATTTGGAGATTCTGATCAACGCCAGACCTCCCCCTTTCAAAATCCCATATTTGATAATAGCATGGCGGGCATAGCTTGAGCACGTAGGATAAAAACGACAGGAAGGAGGCCAGAGAGATGAAATAAATCGTTGATATATAACTATTAAGGCTATAGGTACATATCTGAGCTTATATAAAGGGCTTTTTGTCAAAAATAATTTCCCCGATTTCCTCTTTGATTTTCCGGAGATCCAAATAGCTGGCACCCTTTTTTGCTGCAATGACGATATCATATCCTTGGGGGAAACGGGACTTATTAAGCCTGAAAAGTTCTCTGATAAGGCGCTTGACCCTATTCCTCTTGACCGCGTTTCCTGTCTTCTTACTTACAATGACCCCCAATCTCGTAATGCCGAGCCCGTTCTGTTTGAGAATGACGGTAAAGTGTCTTGAATGAATGCGCCTCCCTGATCTATTTGCATTGACATAGTCAGCTCGATTCAATATTTTTATTCTTTTTGGAAACGAAAAAGATCCCATTAGGCTAATGTAACCTGGTTGGAATTAAAGGGTGTGTCTATACGGCTAATCGTTTCCGTCCCTTTGATCTTCTTCGTTTCAAGACATTTATGCCACCCTTTGTACGCATTCTTGCCCTGAAGCCGTGTGTTCTTGCCCTTTTAATATTGCTGGGCTGATAAGTTCTTTTCATAGTAATGTTGGATCCTTCTGTGTGAATTACAACAATTTTTTATAAAAACATGGATTGTATTTTTTGTCAAGAAAAATTCATTTTGTTATTTTATAATTGATAATTCAAATAATATGGTATAATTAATGTATAGTTAAATATAAGCTGGGAAATAAAAATTTCGCCGAAAGGAGGGAATAATGCTTCTGGATCCCATATTTGGCTTATTCTCTAATGATTTAGCCATCGATCTCGGGACAGCTAACACCCTCGTGTATATGAAAGGCAAGGGGATTGTGTTGAGTGAGCCGTCTGTCGTGGCTGTCAGAAAAGACGGCAGGGGAGCCAACAAAGTTTTGGCAGTGGGCCAGGAAGCCAAAATGATGCTTGGGCGGACCCCGGGTGACATTACGGCTATTCGCCCAATGAAAGACGGCGTGATCGCGGATTTTGAGATCACTGAAGCAATGCTTCGTCATTTCATAAGAATAGTCCATCATAGAAGGTCACTCATAAGGCCCCGTATCGTTATCTGTGTGCCTAGCGGGATTACTCAGGTTGAAAAAAGGGCTGTTCGCGAATCCGCGGAGTCCGCCGGGGCCAGAGAGGTGTTTCTTATAGAGGAGCCTATGGCGGCGGCAATAGGCGCGGGGCTCCCAATTACGGAACCGACGGCCAACATGGTGGTTGACATTGGTGGTGGCACCACAGAGGTTGCGGTCATTTCTCTGGCAGGGATAGTTTACAGCAAATCAGTCAGGGTTGGCGGTGATAAAATGGATGAAGCCATCCTTCAACACATCAAAAGAAAATACAACCTGTTAATAGGCATCAGGACATCAGAGATCATAAAGACAACTATTGGTAACGCCTTTCCCAGTGATCAGATTGATACAATTGAAGTGAGGGGTCGGGATTTGGTGACCGGGATTCCCAAGATTTTGACTATAGACTCAGATGAGATAAGGAAAGCCATTTCAGAGCAGGTGGAGACTATTATTGAGACCGTACGCATTGCCCTTGAACAAACACCTCCGGAACTGGCAGCTGATATTGTGGACAAGGGAATCGTGTTGACCGGAGGAGGCTCATTACTCAAGAATTTGGATATCCTGCTAAGAGAGGAAACAAAGCTTCCCATAACCATCACTGAAGACCCTCTTTCCACGGTAGTCCTTGGTTCTGGAATGACCTTAGACAATATGTCAATCCTGAAACAGGTTACGATCAAGTAGTAAGTAGTAGTCATAGGATCCGGTGTTTTCTTTGAACCACGGATATCAAACCTACAACCTGCACGCATTGGACTCTTTTCTGCAAGGGCGCGCCACAATTGCAAACTAAAGCGGAGCTAAGGGCAAGCATTGAAAGGTGTAACAGGCTTTCGCACAATCTGGCTATGGGTTTTTATTATTGGCGCTGTTTTGTTCTTGCTTTCGTCCAATTCTGACCTGGGACCCACGTGGAATCCTGCTGAACAGTTTGTCATAGAAATTACCGCTCCCTTTCAAAAGCTAATCAAACAAACTACAAAAAGCACGGAGGAATTGTGGTTAAACTATTTCCGTTTGGTAGGCGTTCATCAAGAAAACGCGCAGCTAAAAAATGAAATTCATGCGCTCAAGATGGCGAATAGCCGATACCGGGAATTGTTAGCCACCCAGGAAAGGCTCGAGGAACTTCTCCAATTCAAACAAACGATCAACCGGCCGGTATTGGCTGCTCAGGTTATAGGGAGGGATCCTACCGGATGGTTTAAGTCCGTTATTATCGATAAAGGAAAATGGGCAGGGTTAAGATTAGATATGCCGGTGGTGAATGCCTTTGGCGTGGTAGGCAGAGTAGTGTCTGTCTCATCAAATTACGCCAAGGTGTTGTTGATTATTGATCAAAACAGTGCTGTTGACTGCCTTGTTCAACGATCTCGTGATAGAGGTATGCTTAAAGGATTGATGAGCGAAATCTGCAAGCTTGATTATGTGGCCAAATCCAACGATATCACTGTGGGGGATATCGTTGTCACTTCCGGGCTTGGAGGCGTTTTCCCCAAAGGCTTACCTGTGGGTAGGATTTTGGATGTCAAAGAAATATCCGGAGAGCTTTTCAAAGATATTAAGATCAGGACTGCTGTTGATTTTTCAAAGTTAGAAGAAGTCCTTGTGATTTTAGAGGAGAGCAAGTCATCGAACCAGTTGAAAGAAAGCGAATAGCATTTTACCTTTTCGCGTGGTTCCTGGGACTATTTTTCACCTTGGTTAAAGGGGAATGGATGAGTATAGTGGGTTTGAATCTCACTGATCTGGATCTCCTGACCATTATCATCGCCTATCTGTTTTTGTTTTACGGACAGACTGCCACGGTCGTGTTTGCTTTCGGGCAAGGAATTCTAATCGATCTTTTTTCAGGCGGCTTGCATGGGCTTTTTACCTTTCTTTATCTGTGTGTTTTCGGCGGGGTTTATCTCGGTTCGCAATTTTTTAACCTCCAGCACCCGAGGGGGCAGATGATCATTGTTGCCCTGGCTGTCTTATTGAAAAAGGTGATGTTTTTCTTGATGCTCACAGTCTTCTACCATAGGCTGGCTTTTTCAAAGGATTTTCTTTGGGTATCCGGGCTTTTAGTGATGGGCACAGGGCTGATTTCGCCTATCCTGTTCTATCTATTTGATTGTCTGAGGGCTGATTCCCTGGAAGATACTCTTAGCTCTTTGAACGAGCGGCCATAAGCATTCATATAATTCACTTTTTGTATTGCAGACATGCCAACCGGAATTGATTTCGGAGAACAAGGCTTTGAGAACATCAGAGTTCGATCCTCTTTCTTTAGAGATTTTTGACAGACAGCTAAAAAAGGTAACATTGGTAGTTCTGGCTGTTTTTGGTGTTTTAGTCCTGAGGTTCTGGTTCCTACAGGTCGTAAACGGATCCGTGTACCGCACCAAATCGGAAAATAATCGCATACATCTCCAGGATATCTCCCCATTTAGGGGAATGATTTTAGACCGGAATGGGGCGACACTCGTGGACAACCGTCCCTCCTATGATCTTTATGTGGTTCCGGAAGAAGTCCAGGACCTGGAAGAGTTATTGGAAAGGCTAAGTCGCTTGGCCGGACTTGGGGCGGAGGAGGCAGAACGGAAATTGGATGAGGCTTCGCTCAGATACCCTTTCAGGCCTATTTGCCTCAAAAGAGACTTGTCCCGCGATGAGTTGGCCAAAGTTGAGACCCATCGCTTCAATCTTCCCGGGGTCATTATAAAGGTAGCGCCCCAACGCCATTATATCAACGGAACCTTTGCCTCTCATCTCATCGGATATTTGGGAGAAATCAATGAGAACCAGCTAAATAGCGGGAAATACACGGATAGCAAGCCGGGTGATCTGATTGGAAAGTCCGGTGTGGAGTGGAAATGGCAGCGCGATTTAAACGGGGTGCGAGGTGGCGCACAGGTGGAGGTAGATGCAACAGGAAGAAAAATACGGGTGATGGCACGCAAAACCCCGGTCCCCGGCGAAAATGTCTGCCTGACAATAGACAAGGATCTTCAGGCGGTGGCTGAAAAGGCACTTGCCGGCAAAAGCGGAGCGATTGTTGCCATGGATCCCAACAACGGGGAGATTTTGGCCTTGGCGAGCAGCCCTTCTTTTGATCCGAATCTGTTTGTTGGGGGAATAGACAGGGCAAGCTGGGAAAGAATTGTCTTGTCCGGGGATTTTCCTTTACAGGATAGGGCCTTGTCAGGTCAATACCCGCCCGGATCTGTCTTCAAGATAGTGGTTGCACTGGCTGGGCTCGAAGAAGGTATAATCGATCCTGAGGAAGAGTTAGTTTGTACAGGTATCTACTATTTGGGACGACGTGGATACCGTTGCTGGAAGAAATATGGTCATGGCACGGTGAGTCTCCACAGGGCCCTGGTTGAGTCCTGTGATGTGTATTTTTATGATATGGGGCGCAGGCTGGGCATTGACAAGATTTCTGAATATGCAATGAGATTCGGCCTTGGAAAAAGGACCGGATTCGATCCAGTGCATGAGAAGGCAGGGCTGATACCGACCCGAGATTGGAAGCTCAAACGATGGGGTGTTTCCTGGCAGGGGGGAGAGACACTCTCCACGGCTATCGGGCAGAGCTTTGTCCTGGTGACCCCGATTCAGATGGCTGCGTTTGTCTCAGCCGTCTTTAACGGTGGTATCGTATATAGACCTCAGGTGACTAAGTGGGTAGGGAAAAGCGAGACCGAAAAGATCCATGAGTTTGCTCCGGTTGTGACAGGGAAAATAGGGATCAAACAGGAACACCTGGAGTTTGTAAAAAATGCTCTTATTGGTGTAGTCAATGAACCCCATGGTACTGGTGGAAGGGCCAGGATGAAAGAAGTGACTGTCGCCGGGAAGACAGGGACATCTCAAGTCATTTCCCTTAAGAAGGAAGAGGAATTTGAGAGTGAAGAAGATATTCCTGTTCGATTTAGGGACCATGCATGGTTTGTTGCTGTCGCGCCGGCGGAAAACCCGCGGATTGCAGTTGCTATCGTGGTCGAGCACGGGGGGCATGGCGGGAGTGCTGCTGCGCCCATCGCCGGTCAATTAATCAAGGCATATCTTGGATTGGACAGATCGGTGTTAGCTGAAGCGGTAACTGATTGAAACCTTATCTAAAAGATATTAGACATGTTTGACCGCAGGCTGGTCCAGAATTTTGATTGGATTTTGCTGCTTTTGCTGCTGCTTTTGGCGGGAATCAGTATCTTAAATCTCTATAGTGCTACATATGCTATTCGAGATGTGGGTGGGTCACAGGTTTTTGTAAAGCAGATCTACTGGTTCTTAATCGGATTTGCTGTCTTCTTTGTGATGACCACCTTTAACTATTTTGCCCTTGAGCGACTGGCTTATCCAGCTTACATTTTCACCATTGCCCTCTTAATTCTTGTCTTGTTTGTGGGGAAGGTAACATCCGGTTCACAGAGGTGGTTGAGCCTGGGACCCGTTTCCTTTCAGCCCTCCGAGTTGGCAAAGATTGCTATGGTGATAGTGCTTGCCAGGTTTTTCAGTGAGAAGCGCGGGTATCGCGGATACCGTTTGAGAGATCTCTGGCAGCCATTCATACTGATAGCGGCACCGGGCGTTCTTATTTTAAGAGAACCTGATCTTGGAACAGCCCTCCTGCTGGTTGCCGGGTCCTTTTCCATGATTTTGTTTGTCAAAATGTATTGGAAATCATTGGTGATTCTGGTTGGGTCTGCTGTTTCCGTGGCTCCTTTTATATGGTTCAACCTGAAAGAATATCAGCAGATGCGGATCCTCACGTTTATCAGGCCTGATATGGACCCTTTTGGAGCCGGATACCACATCAATCAGTCTAAAATTGCCATCGGATCGGGCCTATTATGGGGCAAGGGGTATCTACGCGGAACACAGACCCGATTGCACTTTTTACCGGAACAACACACGGATTTTGCGCTCTCAGTGCTGGCCGAGGAATGGGGATTTGTAGGCACAGCGTTCCTCCTGTTGCTCTATCTTTTTTTGATTCTATGGGGCCTCAACATAGCGAAAGCCTCAAAAGATAAATTTGGCTCTATTATGGCTGTTGGTATTGTGGCCTTTGTCTTCTGGCAGATAGTAATCAATGTGGGGATGGTTACAGGGTTGTTGCCGGTGGTGGGGATCCCTCTCCTGCTTTTTAGCTATGGTGGGTCATCTTTGATATCAACCATGGCTGCCATGGGGCTCCTTATGAATATAAGCATGAGACGTTTTATGTTCCAATAGAACGGCTGCCAAAGAAACCCACCACCCTAGGAGGCTGTCAGAGAATGAGATATTTTTTCCAAGATCAAGGAAGGCGAAAATTATAACCACAGGAATACATTGAGTATTTCGAGGATTATAATTTGAGCCTGACGAAGAGATTGGGGAAAATAGCCATTCTCGGACAGCCTCCTGAGCTATCCATAGAGATAGATGCTATATTCCGTCTTCTCTCCCAGCAGAGAGTCAATCTTTTCCTGAACCTCGGCCCTTTGTTTGTTCGAGAGCCACACGTTCCAATTATCCACAGATTGCCATGTACTGATGACCAGATATTCCTCTGAGTTTTCCACACTTCTCAGGGTCTCACCGGAAATGTACCCTGTTTGAGCTGTAGCCAGAGCTCTCATTTGTATGAGGAGCGGCAGCAGCTCAGCCTGTTTGTCTTTGGCTACCTTTCTCTTAATAATGATTTTGACGGCCATAACTATCCCTCCTTTACTGTTGATAATATTTTCGTAAGTGAATACTGTCAATCCAATCTTTAAAAAGAGACCCCACGGCCCTGCATTAGCAAGGTCTAAAGGTCGAACTTAGGGCTACGCTCCAGTTGGAATGTTGGAATAATGGAATAGTGGAATACTGGGTTATGGGGAAATGGTAAAGTGGGTTATTGGTAAAACTCATATTGACAGGGAAGTTCAAGATGTTAATAAATGAAAAACTTCCTTAAAAAACCAATCCGGCTAAAGACGGGATCTTCGACTTTCCAATATTCCATCATTCCATTATTCCATGTGCGAGGCAGAAACTCAGGCCTCGGAAAACCCTTTTATTTTTTGTAAGTTGTACAAATTCCGAGATGTATTATTAGAATTACTGAAAGAGTAGGCTTTTTCTTGCATGAAAAATGGGTCTGTGATAGAAAATCCTAAAAGCCGGAATGAATAGGAGCGAGGGCCAATCGATGCCAGTACAAAACCATAGTTTATATGCTCAAACCACTGAAAAGACTGATATTATTGATATTACGCCTCAAGTGGCACAACAGGTAAAGGAATCCGCCATTGAGAATGGATTTGTCACCCTTTTTATCCCGGGCTCTACAGCTGCCCTTACAACCATTGAATTTGAAAGCGGGGTTATCAATGACCTGAAAAAGGCAGTAGATCGGATGGCGCCGGAAGATATGTACTACGAGCACGACGAGAGGTGGGGAGACGGAAATGGCTATGCCCACGTTAGGGCGGCAATGATTGGGCCATCGCTGCATATTCCGGTTATTGAGGCCAAAATGGCATTGGGAACCTGGCAGCAAATAGTGCTAATCGATTTTGATAATAGACCCCGTGAGCGGCGAATTTTGGTCCAGATATCTGGGGATTAGGTGATGTGAGTCAAAAATTAAGAGACAATTTACTGCTGACGGAGGACAATGGGCAGCGCATATTTTTAATTGAGGCCGTCTATTGAAAAGACCCATTTCAACGAATACTTCAGAATTTAATAAGCAGTTGACTTTTCCAGACCATGAATTGATGCGAACCCTTTGCGGCGAGCATAACGCCCATCTGCATTTGCTGGAGAAAAAAATCGGGGTATCAGTATATGTCAGAGGAAACGTGTTGTCTCTTCAGGGCGGGGATTGGGAGGTCGGCCTGGCAGATGCAGTCATAACCCAATTATATGACCTCTTGAAGGCGGGCTACCCGATTTATAAAAATGATGTGGACTATGCTGTAAGGATTCTGAGCGGTGATCAGTCACGCTCATTGGAGAAAATATTCCGGGACGAAGTCTATATTTCTTCAAAGAAAAAAGTTATAACCCCTAAGACTGTTAATCAGAAGAATTATATCGATAGTATTCGAAAATTTGATATTGTTTTTGGGATTGGGCCTGCAGGGACGGGGAAAACCTATCTTGCCATGGCTATGGCTATTTCGTCTCTGATTAAAAAGGAGGTCAATCGGGTCGTCCTTGCGAGACCGGCAGTGGAGGCGGGAGAGCACCTGGGTTTTTTGCCCGGAGACCTTTATGAGAAGGTGAATCCCTATCTCAGACCTTTGTACGACGCATTACACGATATGTTGGATTTTGAGCATACATCCCGTTTGCTTGACCAAGGCGTTATTGAAGTGGCCCCCCTGGCCTTTATGCGGGGCAGGACGTTAAATGATTCCTTTGTTATCCTGGATGAGGCACAGAATGCCACTTCAGAGCAAATGAAGATGTTTTTAACCAGACTCGGTTTTAGCTCCAAGGCGGTTATTACTGGGGATGTTACCCAAATCGACCTTCCTGAAGGGAGAATTTCCGGGCTGATTGAAGCAAGAGGAATTCTCGAAGGCATCAAAGGAATTGGATTTGCCTATTTTACCAAAGAGGACGTTATCAGGCACTCGCTTGTTCAGAAAATTATACATGCTTACGAGAAAATGGAAAGCAGCAAGCAAAAAAAATAGATGGGAATCGAGTAAAAACTGCTTTTTTTAGGATTTTGATATGCCAGACAAAACAAAAATAAGGACACTCAGGCGGAGCAAGCCCCAAAAAAGGGGAGAAAGAGAGACCTTTCACGGGGGCAAGCATTCAAGCAAAAAAGGCCGCTGGTTTGGACCTAATGTGCAAAAGTGGGCCATCTTGATTGGCTTGAGCATAATTATTTCCATTCTTTTGTTCCCGAACGTGTTGACAAGGCCAAGAATCTATAACCTCGGAGATGTGGCTGATCGGGATATCAAGGCCTCCCGAGAGCTGCTCATTGAAAATAATGAACTGACGGAGAAGAGCAGACAGGAAGCCACTAAGGAAGTACTTTCTGTTTATGACTTTGATCCCACCGGCACAAATATTCTGGCCAGGATAGGAGATGCGTTTTCTGCAGGCAGGCAGTATTTAGCTGAGGTTCCTTCTGTCACTGATTCCCCTGAAAAACTACCAACGGATCAGTCAACGAACGTTGACGCTTTTAAACAGGGTTTTTTCGAAACCCTTGATGTTTCTCCGGACGAAAAGATCATCAGTCTTTTAATGAAAAACGGTTTCCCCTGGGAGGTGGAAGAGACGACAATAGATTTGGTCACTCAGGTCCAAAAGAAAGGGATTGTTATTAATAAGGCTATTTTGGAGCGCCAGAGTGGAAAGGGAATCTTTTTACATAATATCCATACTGGACAGGAACTCAAGGTAACAGACCTCAATCGGTTTTATGATGTGAAGGCGGCCAGGAAAATAATCAACGGGCAAAGCCAGGCCTTAGAGAAGTCGTTGAGCTCTTCTCGGCTGGCGGAAGTTGCGGTTAAGCTATCTGTCGCCCTCATCAAACCAAATCTCACCTTCAACAAAAGGGAGACGGAATTAAGGAAAGATCTTGCTCGAAAATCGGTTAAACCCTTCTATTTTAAGGTGAAGAAGGGTGAAATGCTTGTCAGGGAAGGAGAAAGGATCCAAGGTGAGCATCTTCTAAAACTTTCAGAAGAAAACAAGTCTCTTAAACAAAAAGAGATAATAGGCAGGGCGCCCGCCATGGCCCTGCTGATAGCTTATCTCCTTGCGGCCATTTATATGGTGGGTCTGTTAACAAATGGATCATCAAGAGCGGAGGTAAAAGGACTTCTCTTTAATGCAGTAACCCTTTTGGCCATTTTTCTGGTGGTCGTGGTGTTTAATTTCATGGCTGAAGAAGTAGCCCGTGGATTTCGTTTTTTTTCGCCCAGGACTATTTTATTCGCCGCACCGGTCGCGAGTGGGGCCATGCTTGTAGCCGTCTTTCAGGGGATGAGATTGACCGCCAGTTTCTCCTTAATCATATCAGTGCTTGCAGCTTTTGTTGTAGGGGGTGACGCTGAGTTCTTTTTGTATTTTTTTGTCAGCAGCCTTATTGCAGGCTATGGGGTAAGACATTGCCGGGATAGGAGCGTCTTCATCAAGACAGGTCTAAAGGTAAGTCTTACGAATATGATTTTGGCTCTTGCAATGGAGGCCTTGCATGGATCGCTTTATAGCCCTGAGGCCCTTATTGCATGTGGAGCGGCCTTCATTGGGGGAATTCTCGTGGGCGTCTTAGCCACTGGCTTCCTGCCACTGTTTGAAATGTCCTTTGGGTTTACCACGGACATCAAACTCCTCGAGCTTGCCAATTTAGACCAACCAGTTCTACGAGAGCTTATGGTTCAGTGTCCTGGAACATATCACCACAGCGTAATCGTCAGCAATATGGTTGAGGCGACTGCTGAAGCGGTCAAGGCCAACCCCCTACTTGCCAAGGTGGCTGCCTACTACCATGATATCGGGAAGACAAGAAAGCCACTTTACTTTGTCGAGAATCAGCGGGTTAACCAAAACAGGCATGAAAAACTAGCCCCGTCTATGAGCAGCCTTATCCTCATTTCCCATATCAAGGATGGTGTGGAACTGGCTAAAAAACACAAGCTGGGAAGTGAGATTATCGATATCATCCGGCAGCATCATGGTACAAGCCTCATAGCCTTTTTTTATGAAAAGGCCAAGGAACAGAGGGAAAAAAAGGTAAAGAAATTTCTTCAGATCAAGGAGGAGGATTTCCGTTATCCGGGGCCAAAGCCTCAGACCAAGGAGGCTGGTCTCATAATGCTTGCAGATGCTGTGGAGGCCGCTTCCAGAACGCTTGTGGATCCTACGGCCTCACGCATTCAAGGGTTGGTTCAGAAAATTATAAATAAGGCTTTTTCCGATGGGCAACTTGATGAGTGTGAGCTTACCTTAAAGGACCTTCATGAGATTGCAAAAAGTTTCAACCAGACCCTGGGCGGTATTTTTCATCACCGGGTTGAATATCCAGAGCCGGTGACAGATGGCAAACCTATGCGCAGGCGCGAGACCGCTGTAAACGGAAGAACAGCATGGCTTTCTAAACAGGGGGATAATGGAAATACAGATCAGCTCCCAGCAGGAGATTCCAGGCCTCATAAGCCAGAAGATAAAACGGAAGCTGGAGAGAGTCTTAAAAGACTTGGCCTGTCCTGAAAAAGAATTGAGCATCCTGTTCACAGACGACAAAAGGATTGCCGATCTGAACAATCGCTACCTCGGGAGAAAGGGACCTACTAATGTGCTGGCTTTTCCAATGCAAGAGGTTCCAACATCCGAATTTGAATCGCCAATGCTGGGAGATGTGGTCATTTCAGTTGGCGCTGCCCTTAGAGAGTCGGAGGAGTTTGGGGAGGACTTAGAGCACACAATCGATCGACTGCTGATACATGGGCTCTTACACCTTTTAGGCTATGACCACGAAAAATCGGACTCGGAAGCAGAGCGCATGGAAAATGAGGAGAAAAGATTGATATCAGTGATCACGGATTTGAGATGAATGGTGATCAGGAAATTACAAAAATCATTTCAACCCTGGTATCCTGTCAAGCAGACCTTTTGAAATGAATAGAAATGATTTACGGAATCGGCATAGACCTTGTGAATATCAGCAGAATTGAGCGGGTGATCGGTAGATGGGGGGATAGATTTGTTGCCAGAGTATTTGCGCCTGCTGAAACAGAATTCTGTTACCGGAGGGTGTCTCCGTTTTCTGCATTTGCGCTCCGTTTCGCCTCAAAAGAGGCTTTTTCAAAGGCCCTGGGTCTGGGGATGAGGAAGGGCCTGAAATGGAGGGACATAGAAGTCTTCAATGACCCCAATGGCAAACCCGGCCTGAGGCTTCATGGAAGATCTTCTGACATTTGCCATGAGGCGGGTATAACGGGTATCCATTTGAGCCTTTCAGATGACAGCGAATACGGTGTCGCTATGGTGGTATTGGAGAAGGGGGATGGTTAGTTGTAACATCTCAATAAGTACGGGCATTCCGACTGCTTCCCCCTTTTGCAAAGGGGGATTGAGGGGGATTTTCTAATACA
>JAIVXD010000002.1:0-26703 GCA_048636195.1 Anaerolineales bacterium | reverse complement strand
CTCAAATCGTCAATATTCAATCGTCAATATTCAATTCCGGCTTGTCCGGGTTAGGGTTTAGTCATCGACCCAGTTCAAAATCACTTTACCGGATTCGCCTGAACACATTACCTCAAAAGCCTTTTCGTACTCTGTAAAATGGAAATGATGCGTAATAACGGGTTTAATGTCCAGACCAGACTGTATCATGACGGTCATTTTGTACCAGGTCTCGTACATCTCGCGACCGTAGATACCCTTGATGGTCAACCCGCCAAACACAACAAAATCCCAGTCGATAGCAGTATCCGGGGGTAAGATCCCTAAAAGCGAGATTTTCCCTCCATGGCATATATTGGCCAGCATGGAGCGAAGAGCCTCAGGGCTGCCGGACATCTCCATCCCAACATCAAATCCTTCCTTCATGCCAAGCCTTTTCTGAGCGTCTTCAACGGCTTCATGGCGAACGTCCAGGGTCAGGGTCGCGCCCATCTTTCTTGCCAGATCCAATCGGTACGGGTTCACGTCGGTTACCACCACATAACGCGCTCCGGCATGCTTTGCGATGGCGGCCGCCATGCATCCGATGGGCCCTGCACCAGTAATCAGCACATCCTCACCCAGCACATCAAAGGAAAGGGCCGTATGAGTGGCGTTGCCCAAAGGATCAAAACAGCATAGGATCTCCATGGGTATATTTGGATCACAGTGCCAAACGTTGGTAACCGGGATACACAGGTACTCGGCAAATGCACCGGGCCTGTTGACGCCGACCCCGCTGGTGTTCATGCAGAGATGCCGACGGCCAGCAAGGCAGTTGCGGCAATGGCCGCAAACCAAATGCCCCTCCCCTGAGACAAGGTCCCCCGGTTTGAAATCATGCACATTGCTGCCGATCTCCGCCACCTTTCCAACAAATTCGTGTCCTATATGCATGGGGATGGGTATCGTCTTCTGTGCCCATGCGTCCCAGTTGTAGATGTGGACATCTGTCCCGCAGATTGCCGTTTTGTGTATTTTGATCAGGACATCGTTGGTGCCAACTTCTGGCACCGGTACCTCCTCTAACCAGAGACCGGGTTTAGATTCGGCTTTCACCAATGCTTTCATTGTGGCCATAGGTCGACTCCTACTAAATAGTGTCTGAACGAAAACAAATAAGTATCATGCCCTTTCAGAGATCCATATGGGCCAGTGAACTGGGATAGAGGTTGATCTGAAATCATTAGACAATAGAAAAAAGCAATTAATTCTATATATTTTACGTATTGAGTAATAATAAAAAAAAATATTACTTGTCAAGAAATATAGTGATTTAAATTTTCGTTTTTGAAAATTTTTTTCATCATTTCCCTTGACATATTTTGCCTGAATGATATTCTTTTCAGAAGTCGATTCAGTGAACAATCCTGGAGCCTTCCATGAAGAAAAAGTCCTTACAATTGGATGACTTGGACAGAAAGATAATTGGAGAACTGCAAAAAAATGGAAGAGTATCTTATAAAGACATATCGAAGAGGCTGAAAGTCTCTGATGGGACCGTTCGCTTCAGAGTCGGGAAAATGATTCGAAACAACTTTCTCAGAATCATGGCTTCCGTCAACCCCTTTGCCCTTGAGAACTCTATCTTGGCCGTAGTGGCAATGCAGCTCGAAAGGAGAACTCAAAAACAAACCATGGAAACCATTTCTCAGCTTAGAGGTGTCGTCTCTGTCACCAATGTTACGGGGAGGTATGATCTTCTGGTTGAGGTTTTTTTAGATTCTCAGAAGGAATTAAACAAATTTCTCATGGACGATCTCTCCAGAATCGGTGGAATCAAGGCGACTGAGACCTTTGTTTACCTGGATGCGATCAACAAATGGGTAGAAATGCGATGAGGCCGGTCTGGAGTCTCCTTTGGCCCAACGAATCATATCCATCTCGCTTCATAGGATTGAGTATCTGACAGGAAAGGAGGTGATAGGTCGAAATAATCTCTCGATTGTTCGGCAAACTTTAACTACACTTTAAGAAACAAAAGGAGGATGAAATGACAAAGAAAAAATCTCAACGTTTATTTATGAGAAACAGCTGTTTCGTAATGTTTATGGCTTTTGGCCTTTCCCTTTTAGCAGGATCCTTTGCGCTTGCCGGAGATTTTCCGACCGTAGCAGATCCCAAAGGCATTAAGACAGAGTTTCCCCAGCAACTCGAGCTGGCCGACTATGAAAAGCAGATTGATAAAAAACTGGCATTCAAAGAGAACCCGATATTTGCAGAAAAAGTGAAAAAAGGTGAACTGCCGGCGGTGGAGAAGCGTCTGCCGGTGGAACCTCTGGTGATGTTGCCCTATAATGAAATAGGCAAATACGGAGGCAAACTCCGGGGAATATGTATTGCCTATGAATCGGGTACATCGGAGGTCATGGCCTGGCGCCAGGCCAACATAGTGCGCTTCAGTGATGATGTGCGCACCATCGTCCCCAATGTGGCCAAGTCATGGAAATGGAACGATGATTATACCGAGGTTACCTTCACTTTGCGTAAAGGCCATCGCTGGTCCGACGGCGCGCCGTTTACGACCGAGGATGTGGTCTTTTATATGAACGACATCATCCTGAACAAAGAGATCCACAAGGCCACACCGTCGCCGTGGGGAGGCGTGGGGGCCAGTGTCGAAAAAATCGATGCGGTTACAGTCAAATTCAAGTTTAAAAAGCCGTATACGGGGTTGCTTTATTATCTCGGCGGTGGTGGGTCTTATTTTGTTCCTTGGGCGCCCAAACATTTTCTCAAACAATACCATATCAAGTACAACCCCAAAGCCAGTGAGGATGCCAAAAAGAACGGCTTTGACACCTGGGTGCAGCAATTCGGCACCTACTGGAACAAATGGAAGGACGCAATTGTCTCCGGTCCCGCCGGTATGAAGGTGCCCACCCTTGAAAGCCACATCATGAAAGAGGAGATCAACACCCAGCGCCGGATCTATATCGCCAATCCCTATTATTTCAAGATAGATACGGCCGGCAACCAGTTGCCTTATATTAATATCCATCATGAACGCTTTCTCGAAAAACAATTGTGGCCGCTTGAGATCATGAATGGCAACGTCGATCAGAAATCCCAGAATATGCCCCTGGATATCTATCCGACCTTAAAAGAAAATGAAACGAAGGGGAATTACACGCTGCAGCTTCCTCCCGGCCAGGCGGGACCAACACTTATCTTTAATCAGACAGATAAGGATCCGGTGCTCAAAAAAATCTATGCCGACGTGCGCTTCCGCTATGCCATGTCGCTGGCCATTAATCGTGATGAAGTCAACCAGGCCCTTTTCCTCGGACTTTGCACACCGGAACAAGCCCTTCCACAAAATGTGCCGTTTGTTACCGAGGCAGACAAGAAATTCATGACTGCGTATGACCCCAAACGCGCCAACGAACTATTAGACGAGATGGGTTTAAAACGGGGGCAAGACGGCATCCGGTTGCGATCCGACGGCAAATCTCTGACCGTGCTGTGGGAATACACGCTGCAATATGTCTGGTCACCCGAGTTTCCAGCTCTTATCGCTGATTACTGGCGGTCGGTCGGTGTCAATGTTCTTCTCAAGGAGGTAAACACCCAGCTCACGCGTGATAAACAGAAGTCCAACACGCTGGATATCACGAGTGAATGGATGCCGCCTTACGAACCGACTTTGCTTTCACAACCGGCGAATTTTGTTCCCCCATACGCTTCAGCCTGGCCGATTATGGGACTGCCATGGCTGGACTGGAGGACCAGCGGTGGTAAGAGCGGCGAGGAACCGCCGGTCTGGGTGAAACGCCTGTGGGAGATTGCGGACGAATGGGTCACCCTTATACCGGGATCATCAAGGTATATGGAGCTCGGCAAAGAGATGATCAAGATCAACCTGGATAATCTGTCCGTCATCGGCACCCTGAGCAACGTACCGTTGATAACCGTAGTTTCAAACAGACTGGGCAATGTACCCAAGTGGACCGTCAACACTACCTACTATGGTTACGCTTATCCCTATCGGGCTGACCAGTGGTACTTTAAATAGAAACATGGGGCGCGTGTCCCCCAAAAGTGATCGCCGGATCCGGGAAGGTTTACATTATGCACCCGGATCCGGCAAATTTTCCGCTTAAAAGAACAGACAATGAATCGCCTTAGGGTTCGCTCAAAAATGTGAAGTTATTTTTGAGCGAACCCTTGGTTGGAGAAACGGGAAATGCTCAATTTAGTAACACGCCGCATCGTTGCAACTGTGGTCACCCTCTTTTTGATATCCATTGTCGCCTTTATCCTTATTCAGCTTCCACCGGGAGATTTTGTTGACGCCTATGCCGGCAAAAAGACCCAGGGCGGCGTCATCATTACCCAGGAGGAACTGGACGTGATGCGCACCAGGCTGGGGCTTGACCAACCTTTTTTCCATCAGTATGTGAGATGGATCGGCGGCGTGGTCCGGGGGGATCTGGGATTTTCATGGGAATACCACCGGCCGGTGGCCGATGTGATCGCCGAACGGTTGCCGCTTACGCTGGCTCTGGCTTTTTGCACACTGGTGTTTACCTATCTCTTTGCAGTTCCTCTGGGCATTTATTCTGCGGTGCGGCAGTACTCGGTTGGCGACCATGTCGCCACCGTGGTGGGATACATTGGCCTGGCAACACCGAATTTCCTGTTTGCACTGATCTTGATGTACCTGGGCCACAAGTGGTTCGGCATGAGCGTTGGTGGGCTCTTTTCGCCGGAGTTCGAAGACGCCGCCTGGACCTGGGCCAGATTTGGGGACATGCTCATGCATCTCTGGATACCCGTGATTGTCCTTGGCACGGCCGGCACGGCCTTCCAGATGCGCACTATGCGTGCAACCCTTCTGGATGAACTCAACAAAATGTATGTCACGGCTGCCCGGGCCGGCGGCGTTCCCGAGTTCCGCATGCTCATGAAGTATCCTGTCCGCATGGCCCTTAACCCCATCGTTGCTACCCTGGGCTGGGAGTTGACAAATATCATTTCCGGAGCGCCCATTGTGGGCATCGTCTTGTCTTTGCCGGACACCGGGCCTTTGTTCATCAATGCGCTGTTGAACCAGGATATGTATCTTGCCGGCGCCATGATTCTGATCTATTGCACCCTGGTGATCATAGGAACCTTTATCTCGGATATACTTCTCATGGTTCTGGATCCGCGCATCCGTCTGGAGGGCCGAAGCTAAAATGTCAAACGAACGTCATACAGATGCCAAGGACAAAAAAATACGCCGGCTCGACATTGCCACCCACTGGCAACTGATGTGGTGGCGGTTTCGCAAACACCGCATGGCAATGACGGGAGCCGCCATACTCGGCATATTTCTAATCATTTCCCTTTTTGCCGAATTCATTGCCCCTTACAAACCCCATACGCGCAATCCCCGTTATCTTCAGGGACCCCCCATGGGGATCCATTTTTTTGACGACAACTGGAATTTTCACCTTCGGCCGTTTATTTACGGGCGGGACAACAAACGCGACCCGGTTACCTTCAGGTTGACGGCTGTGGTGGACACCTCCAAACAGATACCGCTGCGGTTCTTTACCCGGGGAAAATCCTATAAGTTCTGGGGGCTGTTCGAATACGATCTGCATCTCTTTGGGGTTGACAAGGACTTTGTCAATCTTTTCGGTACCGATCAACTGGGGCGGGATGTTTTCTCCCGCCTGATGTATGCCACCCGCATATCACTTTCGGTGGGGGCCATCGGTGTATTCCTGGCATTTACCATGGGAATTTTTATGGGCGGCATCGCCGGTTATCTGGGCGGCATCGTCGACGAGCTGATCATGCGCCTGATGGAGTTCATCCGGTCGATTCCGACCCTTCCCCTGTGGCTGGCCCTGGCTGCGGCCCTGCCGCGGGACTGGTCGGCGCTAAAGGTCTATCTGGCGGTTACCGCCATCCTTGCTTCCATCGGATGGACCCACCTGGGGCGGCGGGTGCGCAGTAAGCTGCTTTCGCTCAGGGAGGAGGATTTCATCCTTTCAGCCCGGTTGGCAGGGTGCAGTGACGCCAGAATTATCGGTCGTCACATGCTGCCGTCTTTTATGAGCTACCTGATCGTGGACCTTTCAGTTTCTTTCCCATACATCATACTGGCCGAGACATCGCTTAGCTTTCTCGGTCTGGGGCTGCGCGAGCCCATTGTGAGCTGGGGGGTGCTGCTTTACTCAGCCCAGAATATTCGTACCCTTGCTGAAATACCCTGGCTGCTCATCTCGGGGCTGTTTGTCGTTATTGCCGTACTCGCTTTTAATTTCATGGGGGATGGCCTGCGGGATGCGGCCGATCCTTTTGCAAAATAGGAGACAAACCGCAATGGAGGAAAGATTTCTGCTCCAGGTTAAAAACCTGAAGATTGCCCTGAAAGTAGATAAAAACTTTATCTCCATCGTCGATGGCGTGGACTTCAGCCTTGAACCCGGCAAGGTGCTGGGTCTGGTGGGTGAAAGCGGTTGTGGCAAGAGCGTTACCGCTCTTGCCCTTCTGCGTCTTCTGTCAAAAGAACTAAAAATTGTGGACGGTAAGATCCTGTTTTACGGGCAAAATGGGGATGGAGCGGTTGACATTGCCGAACTCGAACCCAAAGGGAAGGATATTCAAAGAATCCGTGGAGGGACGGTCTCCATGATATTTCAGGAGCCCATGAGTTCTTTTTCACCCCTTCACACCATCGGATACCAAATCATGGAGGTCATACAGCTCCATCTTAACGCTTCCAAAGAAAAAGCACGCAAAATCACCATCGACCTTTTGGATAGAGCCGGAATCGGTGACCCCGGGCGCGCCGTCGACTGTTATCCCGGCGAATTTTCCGGCGGCATGCGCCAGCGTGCCATGATCGCCAAGGCGCTCTCCTGCAATCCATCACTGCTGATTGCCGACGAACCAACCACCGCCCTGGATGTCACCATACAGGCCCAGATCCTCAAACTCATGCGTGACATGCAGAAAGAGTTCGGGTCTTCAATCATCTTTATATCTCACGACCTGGGTGTGGTGGGACAAATGGCCGACGAGGTTGCCATTATGTACATGGGTAAGATTGTTGAACAGGGACCCACCAAAGAGATCTTTAAGATCCCGAAACATCCGTATACAGTGAATCTGCTTGCCGCCATTCCACGGCTGGGCGATCTGGAAACCCGTAAGCGTCTGGAGCCTATCAAAGGAACGGTTCCAGGTTTATTCAGTCGTCCATCCGGCTGTGCATTTCATCCCCGCTGTGATTCTTTTATGTCCGGTATATGTGATGGTACTTTCCCCGATCTCAGGGAGGTTTCTGAAAACCACTGCGTCGCCTGCTATCTGTACCTAAACTGATCGGTTCCGGGTTCAAGCCCGCCCTGGCGCGACGGAATGTGGCTATGAAATTGTTTTCACATGCTATGGACTTGGCTTTCCATCACCAAATTCTGACATGCCAGGTCTGGGCCAGGGGTTCAAAGGTTACAACCGATGGACACTGCTTAATATATTGATCAAGATCCGGAATACCCGACATACCCCATTGGGTGAAATGGCTTTATAAACACGATGAAGACAGGTTCCCTTTGATATAAGCTGTTTGGGTGTTTTTCAACCCGGAACGTTGAACCCTGAACCTCTCAACCTATGTTGTACAGAGGTCTTTTGATGAGTACGTTGATTGAAGTTAAAGATTTAAAAATGTATTTTCCGCTGGGCAAGGCAGGCCTGTTTTCCAGGCAAAAGGCTTTTCTTCGGGCGGTTGATGGCGTAAGCTTTGAGATCCAAAAGGGTGAAACCCTTGGGCTTGTCGGAGAAAGCGGTTCGGGCAAAACAACCCTCGGCCGCGCGATTCTCCGTCTGATTGAACCCACCGGCGGCCGGATTCTATTTAAAAATGGAAACGGTGAGACAGACATTGCTACCTTAAGCCGCAAGGCGTTGCGCCGGCAATGGCGGCATATGCAGATGATTTTCCAGGACCCTTATGCATCACTGAATCCGCGAATGACCGTGAAGGAAATCATCGGAGAGTCTCTTATCGCAAACCGCCTTGCGAGTGGCGCGCAAATGGATGAACGGATACTGGATATCGCCCGCCTTTGCGGGCTTAACATCAGACAGCTCGGCCGCTATCCTCATGCCTTCAGCGGGGGGCAGCGGCAACGGATCGCCATCGCAAGGGCGCTGGTGATGCACCCGCAATTTATCGTGTGTGACGAGCCGGTTTCAGCTCTGGACGTTTCGATCCAGGCGCAGATACTAAATCTGCTAAAAGATCTGCAACAGGAGTTGGGCCTCACCTACCTTTTCATTGCTCACGACCTGAGCGCCGTCGCCTATGCCTGCGACCGGGTTGCCGTCATGTATCTTGGGCGCCTGGTTGAAATGGCCACCACCAAAGAGCTCTACTATAGGCCGAGGCACCCGTATACCGAAGCGCTCATGTCGGCGATCCCACCTGATGACCCTGAATTGCCCATGGAACCGGTATTTCTTGAAGGAGAGCAGCCCAATCCGGCCAACCCGCCTTCAGGCTGTACCTTTCACACCCGCTGCCGTTATGCGGATACCGGGCGTTGTAAAACCGAAGTGCCGGAGTTCAGAGAAATGTCTTCCGGCCATTTCATCACCTGCCATCATGCGGAAAGTCTTTCTCTCAAAGGCGCTCTGGAACACCAAATGGCAATAGGCCCTGAAGGTCCGAAAAACAAACAAACCGGTTGACATATGCATAAAAATCTGTAAGTTCTCAATAAATTTGGGCTGTATTAAAAAAATCCCCCTCAATCCCCCTTTGCAAAAGGGGGAAGGTTCGGAATGCCCGGACTTATTTAGAAATTACAAAAAGCTCAGCAAAATCATCACAAACCAAAAGAAACACTAATCAGAGGCGAAAATATGGAAACGAAAAATCTATTGTTCATCACTTCGGACCAATGGCGCGGCGAGTGTTTATCGGCCCTGGGGCATCCGACCGTGAAAACGCCGAATCTCGACGCTCTAGCCGCGGACGGCGTTGTCTTCCGAAACCACTTTGCCCAGTGCACACCGTGCGGTCCTAGCCGGGCGTCACTTTTCACCGGGATGTACCTCCAAAACCACAGATCGGTCGAAAACGGAACGCCGCTGGATGCCCGTCACACCAACATGGCGCTGGAATTCCGAAAACTGGGTTATGACCCTGCCCTGGTGGGATACACCGATACCACGCCGGACCTGCGCTTGTATCCACCCTATGATCCGGTGCACAAAACCTATGAGGGTATTCTTCCGGGGTTTCACCGGGTCCTGGCGATGCCTTCTGAAAACTTTCCCGAACCTTGGGCCCAGTGGCTGGAAGAACGTGGCTACAAGGTGCCTGAAAATGCTCGCGATCTTTATTATGAATCTGTAAAAGGATATCCGGGTGCTGAATCACGCGGGAAAACTTACGCCCCCGCCCCTTATTCGAAAGAACAAAGCGAAACCGCCTTTGTAACCGATAAAGCCGAAAAATTTCTTCGGAGACCGGGTCATCGACCATGGTTCCTGCACATCAGTTATCTGAAGCCGCATCGACCTTATCTTGCGACGGAACCTTACAATAGTCTTTACCATCCCGATGACGTGCCGGATTTTAGGCGCGCACCTTCGGTGGACGAAGAGGCCAAACAGCACCCCTTTCTTGCCAACCTGCTGGAGCAGAGCTTGAATAAAGGCTATTATCGGGCCAGCATATACCCCAGAGATGATAAATCGATGCGACAGGTGCGGGCGACTTACTACGGTCTGATGACAGAGGTCGACGACAATATCGGCAAGCTCGTGGCGTTGCTCAAAGAGACCGGCCAGTATGAAAATACGGTCATCGTTTTCGTAAGCGATCACGGCGTCCAACTGGGAGATCATCATTTAATTGGGATAGGATCTTACTTTGATCAGACTTTACATATACCCCTTATCATACGTGCACCGGATGAAAAAATGCAAATGCAGCGTGATCGTGTGGTGGACGCATTTACCGAGAACGTGGACATATTGCCGACGCTTCTGGATATTTTTGGTGCTGATATTCCGATGCAATGTGACGGTCGTTCCCTGGTTCCTTTCCTTCTCGGCGGAACGCCGAAAAAATGGCGCACTGAGGTGCATTGGGAAGTTGATTTCCGATATGAGGAAGGGCTGGATATTGATTTTGAAGCCAGTTCCTTCAATGTAATCCGTGACAATCATTACAAGTATGTCCATTTTGCGGCCATGCCGCCTTTGTTATTCGATCTCAACAATGACCCGGATGAGCTTCACAACCTGGCCGGGGACCCGTCGTACACGGAGACAGTTCTCAAGTACACCCAAAAGATTCTTTCTTGGCGGATGGTCAATGACGAACGAACGCTGTCCCACATATTGGTGAGTCCGGAAGGCGCCACTGAGCGACCACGATCCCTTCGATAGTTGGAAAGGAAAAAAAACACTGTCTTCACGCCTCCATATCTTTCCAAGGATTGCAATGCAAATCACTTTGTAACTACTCATGTTGGAAGGTTCACAGTTCAGCGCCGCTTCGGCGGGCAGAGGCGGCGCTGAACCCTGAACCTGTGAACGCTTACGGCAAAAGCAATAGGACATCCCAATTGAACTGTAACCCCAAACCACAACACACCGTCATAGCAAAGCCGATCGGCCCGCTCTGCAACATGGCCTGCAGGTACTGCTTCTATCTGGAGAAGGAGCGTCTTTTCAGGGAGCATGGGCCCTTCCGCATGTCTTCTGAAATCCTTGAAGCATTCGTACGGCAGTACATTGCGTTGCAGGATGCGCCCGAGGTGCAATTTACCTGGCAAGGAGGCGAGCCCACGCTATTGGGTGTGGAGTTCTTTCGAAGGGTGGTGGAACTGCAGAAGAAGTATGCCAACGGCAAAACGGTAACCAACAGCATTCAGACCAACGGAATCCTGCTGGATGACAGGTGGTGCGAGTTTTTGACCGATAACGGTTTTCTGGTGGGCCTAAGCATTGACGGCCCGCGGAAGCTCCATGACCTCTACCGTGTGGATAAGCGCCAGCGCCCGACCTTTGACAGGGTGATGCGCGGTCTGGAGTTCCTGAAAAAACACAACACTGAATTCAATACTCTGACCGTAGTGAACAATGCCAATTCCCGGTATCCGCTGGAGGTTTACCGGTTCCTAAAGGAAATGGGGAAGGGCTTCATGCAGTTTATACCGCTCGTGGAGCGTAAGCCCGATAAGGAAGCAAGGGAACTGGGTCTGGAATTGGGTCTGCCGCCAGTTCCGGGTGAAAACGATACCACATCGCGCGTGACCCCATGGAGCGTCAAACCCAACCAATTCGGAGAGTTCTACGTACAGATATTTGATGAATGGGTTCGACAGGATGTAGGTAAGTATTTTGTCCAATTCTTTGATGTCGCGTTGGGCAACTGGATGGGCCACGGATCCACTCTGTGTATTTTCGCCGAGAAGTGCGGGTATGCCGGGGCTCTGGAGCACAACGGGGACCTGTATTCCTGCGATCACTATGTTTATCCGAAATACAAACTGGGCAATATCCTAAACAACTCGCTCGGGGATATGCTGGGTTCACTGGAACAGCGCAAGTTCGGCAGTGATAAGTTTGAAATGTTGCCGAACTATTGCCGGGAATGCGAGGTGCGCTTCGCCTGCAACGGGGAATGCCCCAAGCATCGTTTCATTCATACCCCTGATGGGGAACCGGGGTTGACCTATTTCTGTCCCGCCTACAAACGCATTTTTAGCCATATGACCCCTTCCATGCGCATCATGGCAGAGCTGGTTCTTTCAGGCCGCGAGCCGTCCCGGGTGATGGAATACGTAGCTGAGCAAGATAGACGGAAGCAGTTCGCTGCCGTCAAACGGAACGATCCCTGTCCCTGCGGAAGCGGCAAGAAATACAAAAAGTGTTGTGGTGCTTGATGCTCGTGACTCGACGAAATTCGCCCGCGTGCCTATTTTTAAAGACCCCCACGACAGGGAGCGCTTTTTAGCTATCTTACAGAAGTTCATCAAGCGGTTCAACTGGCTCTGTTACGCCTACTGCCTAATGGAAGAAGAACGGAGCGGGCCATGGTGCGCCATCCGGGTTCAACAGGTATAGTTCCTCTCCTTGATGACGGAAAGATTGTAATGGTATCACAATACAGACATTCAGTTGGAGATTACTTGCTGGAAATTCCTGCAGGCACCGTGGCAATGTTTGACCCAAAGATAAAAGGGGAATTCGCAGAGTATGTGGTACGGAAAGGAGACTCCCTGTGGAAGATTGCAAATCGATTCGGAACCACTGCTAAAGACATACAATACATGAATCAACTCAGAAGTACTTGCCTGCAGATAGGACAGGTTCTTAAAATTCCAAGAGATCTGATTTCTGATAAAAAGAGTATAAGCAAAACTTAAAAATTTCCCTTACGCGGTTTTTTCTGATCATGAACTTCACAAAACTAACCCTGGATGCCGACTTCGGAAGCGCAGAATTTTCCATGTAAATCAGCTCAAAAAATTTCCAACGGGTTGAATTTCAACTCCAGCTTTCTGAAAAGCTTGATAGAGGGCTGACGCGAGATCCAAGGCGATTGGAGAATCACCGTGGACACAAATGGTGTCTGCTTCCACTTTCATTTTTTTACCACTGAAAGCGATGACTTCACCTTCCTGGATAAATTTCATTGTCCGTTCTACGGCTTTTTCTATAGACCCTCCTATATTATTGAGGTCGAACTGGAAGACGATCTTTTCGTCCTCCTCGCAGGCGCGGTCAGCATAGAACTCGTTTACCACTCGCAGTCCCTTCTTTTTCGCCACTTCATATATTGCCGAATTTCGCCAAGAAAACAGAATAAGGCTGGCATCGATTTCTTGGATCGCCTCCACAACTGCCTTTGATAACTCTTCATCATTTCTTAACATTAGGTAAAGAGCCCCATGGGGTTTGACATGTTGCAGCTTGACTTTTGCTGCATCCGTAAATCCTTTCAAGGCTCCAATCTGATAAATGACATAGTCTTTCAGCTGCTCAGGGGTAATGACCATGATTCTTCTTCCAAAACCGACCAGGTCAGGAAGTCCGAAATGCACGCCCACCGCCACCCCATGTTGCTTCGCCATTTCTACAGTGTGCCGCATTACATGAGGGTCGCTCGCGTGAAACCCACATGCTACATTCGCCGACGTGCAGAACTGCATAATTTCTTCATCGGAACCCAGTTTGTACATTCCGAAGCTTTCACCCATGTCTACGTTAATATCAATTTTCTGTCTCGCCATCTGGTGTCTCCTTTTTCACCGAATGATATTTTTTTCGTCCGCCAAGACCAAGTATTTCTTAAGGATCTGGGCGGCCTCATCGACGGTCACTTTCTTAAATTTAATCGAATCTCCACTTTTGGCTTGTCCCAATCTGTCGATATCCGGCCGGATCACGCAACCGATCTTTACAAACCCGCCAGCACTCGGCCCATCTACCAGTAAGCAAATCGGCTCAATCCCACCCGGAAGTTGTATGCCACCCAATGGGATTCCATCATCTATGATATTGTCTGGATTCGGCCCACCAATGTCTGTAAACGCTTTTTCGGCAAATTTTGTTTCACCTCCTCCTTCAAAACGGTAGCCCATCCGATTGGCTTTGCTCGACACCCTCCAAGTCGAACCGAAGAAATTGTCAAAACCCTCTTCAGACACATAATCATCTTGAGGGCCGAGCACGATTCGAATTTGCTTTTCAAGTATATCAGCAGGAGTAACACCGGCTTTTACCTTCCTGCCATCAAGTCCCTCAAGATTCGCCGACGGCTCATTCGCTCTAAGTTTGTCGCCTTTTCGAAGGGTGCGGCCGCGATATCCACCCATACGTCCCATGATAAATGTTGATTTGGATCCCATAACCTCTGGGACATCGATACCGCCCGCCACACACAAGTAACCCCGACACCCTGTCTTGGCTACAGCGAATGAAATAATATCACCCTCCTTGAACTTCATGCTTTGCCACCTAGGTAAGAGTTTATCATTTACCTTGCCGGGCATATCGCCTCCAGTGAACGAAATTACCCAATCCTTCAAGACCTTGAACTTCGCTCCTATGAGAGTCATTTCTATTCCCGCCTCACCCACAGGATTAGCAACGAGTAGGTTTCCTAATTTTAGTGCAAGCGCATCCATTGCGCCTGATGGCGGTATACCGAATGCCTGATATCCCTCCCTGCCTAAATCCTGGACTGAAGTCAAAAGCCCAGGGTCCAAAACCTCTAGAATTACTTCGCTCATGATATACCTCCCTTACCTTCCAATTGTTTCAAGATATTCTTTCAGAGAAAATGTTTCTTCCTCGATTTTGTATTGGTAAGAATATTCCAGAATTTGCTGTCGGAGGTCATCCACTCCGTCATCATCGATTGGGTTGAACCTGATACGGTCACCTACCTGTAGAAGGATTGGAGAGTCCGTAAACTGGTCTAAGCGTTGGAAAGGATCATAGATGG
Source organism: Anaerolineales bacterium (assembly GCA_048636195.1). Lineage (GTDB taxonomy): Bacteria > Desulfobacterota > DSM-4660 > Desulfatiglandales > Desulfatiglandaceae > 4484-190-2. The sequence goes on along the minus strand of JAIVXD010000002.1, from coordinate 12,212 downwards.
GTACCGGACAGTAAGCGATCTTTTGGTAACCTCCCGGGCTTGGAACGGTATACATGGAAGTAATATTTCCTCCATGACCAAGGGTGCCTACCGGCGTATAGGTCCTCGGTATCTTGTATTTGGGAGCATTCAGGATTTTATTTGGGGGGTTGAGACTCATAAGAAATGGATGCCCTGGTGTAAAACCGACAATTCCAACCCAGTGTGGTGCACTATAATGCCACTCTGCTGCTTCATCCGCATTTTTGAGGTTGTTTACCTCAGCCACATATTCTAAATCAGGGCCGTACTTCCCGCCGTAACGACATGGCAATTCAATCAGCCTTGATGGCACTGATCCTACCTCGCCGGCACTCTCAGCAATCTTTTTCACTTCAGTAATTAGATTTTTCATTGAGATCTTCTGGTTATCAAAATAAATCATATCTGACCGGTAGGTCAAAACTGTCTCAATGATTCCGGGTATCTTATGTCCCTTTATCGCACGATCTAAGGCCAATACTTTAAAACTTGTCTGGATGTTCATGGCATTGGCGATTTCAATGGATAAATACCGGTCCCCAGCAACTAAAAATTTTGGCTCATCATAAAACATCACCATTTCCCCCTTCATGTCTTTTGCTACTTTAATCAATCCTTAACTAAAGAATGCAGGCCTCTGTCTCTTTATCGAAAAGGTGCAACCGCTCTTTCTTAAATCTCAACCACTTCGTCTCGTCCAGTGGGTAACTAACATCAGGTCCTACCACCGTTCTAATCATCTCTTCCCCGATCCTGAAATCGAGGATCTGCTTGTTGCCTAAGAGTTCGCTGATGTGGACTTGGGCTGGAAGGCAATCTCCCGACTCCTTTCTCTCAGAAATATCAATATCTGTCGGACGAATCCCCAGAATGAATGAGTTGTTCTTAGCTTTGGTAGAAAAATCAACTTTCAGAGAGCTGATATCGATACGGAAAGCAGGATGAGCCAAGAAACGATCTTTTCCCTCCTCTATAATCTCACAATCGAAAAAATTCATCTGCGGTTTCCCTATAATCTTAGCCACGAACTTGTTCTTTGGTCTAAGATAAATATCTTGAGGGGCATCGACCTGCTGGATTAACCCATTTCTTATCACAGCAATGCGATCCCCCAATGCCATCGCTTGCTCCTGATCATGGGTGGCAAAAACCATAGTCTGGCCCAAGTCACGCTGAAGCCTCTTTAATTCTCCTCTCATAGAAAGTCTAAGACGGGCATCTAGTGCCCCCAAAGGATCGTCAAACAGGTAAACTCTTGGCCTCTGAACTAGGGCACGTGCAATTGCGACCCTTTGTCTCTCACCTCCACTGAAAGTCGCGGGCAATCTATCAAGGAGATGCTTTAGGCCAAGTAGTTTTACAACTTCAGTGACAGTACGCTCAATTTCATCGGCAGGGACCTTTCTTGTGCGAAGAGGTGAGGTAATGTTCTCGTATCCTGTCCGGTTAGGATAAAGAGCGAGATTTTCAAAAATCATTGCGATATGCCGCTTACTTGGGTGCAGATCAGTCACATCGAATCCATCAATGTAAACCCTACCTTCGTCAGGAGGAGCAAGGCCAGCTATAGCTCGCAGTAAGGTACTTTTGCCTGAATTGCTGGGCCCTACGAGGCAAAAGAATTCTCCATCATTTATCTTTAGGTTGATACCATAGATATTGCACAGACCCTTTTCTCCCCGGAACCGCTTTGTGACATTATCCACCTTGATCGTGGCCATAGTTCTCCCTACTCATATCAACACCTTCTCGGTCACGGGATCGATCAGGTGGATTTTGTCATGATGGAAAACGATTTCAATCCGTTCTCCAATCCGCGGTATTGGACCAGGATCTGTCAAGGCCCGAATGACATTGTCCGGCTCGCCCTCCAATGCAACTTCTATCACCATTTCAGGGCCAAGAGGTTCAACCCTTAAAACAACTGCCTTCCCCTTCTCACTGAGAAGACCGTTTATATTGATATTCACATTTTCCGGTCGGCTACCGACAATTATATGCTTCTGAAGGTTGATTCCTTCAAAACGCTGCCGAACTTTCGACAAGTCCATAGAGAAAGCGCCTTCGAGGCTACTTAACATAAGCCTTCCACCAACAGATTCCAGCCTACAGGTTATAAAATTCATTGGTGGTGTCCCGATAAAGCCCGCTACGAATTTATTGACAGGATGGTTATAAATTTCTTGAGGGGTATCTATTTGACGCAGCACACCTAAATCCATGACTGCGATTCGGTCTGATAGAGACATTGCCTCTTCCTGGTCGTGTGTCACATATATCATGGTTTTCCCGAGGTCTTTTTGAAGCCTTTTAAGTTCTGCACGCATAGTCACGCGCATATCTGCATCAAGGTTATCTAGCGGCTCATCGAGTAAGAACACAGAAGGTTCCGAGATCATCGTCCGCCCAATAGCCACCCTCTGCATTTCGCCCGGGTTAAGGCTCTGGTATTTTTTTTCAAGAATATGGGAAACCTCCACAGTTCGGGCTACTTCCCTCACTTTTGAATCAATCTCCTCGCGGGGTCTCCTTTTTACCCGCATGCTGAATGCCAAGTTCTCATAGACATTCTTGTTCTCAAAAAGTGCGTAATCCTGAAAAATGAGACCGATGTCCCGCTTTTGGGGAGGCAGTTTATTGATAACTTTATCATCCAGAATGATGTTACCGCTTGTAGGTCTCTCTATGCCTGAAAGCATATTAAGGGTTGTCGTCTTCCCACAACCAGATGGACCCAACAAGCAAACAAACTCGTTGTCAAAGATATCCATGTGAAAGTCATTAACGGCTATCAAATCTCCGAAGGTCTTCGTAAGGTGATCAAGTCTTAGCTTCACTATAGGCATTGTCTCATCAATTCCGTTGCTTCTATAAGCTTTAGCGTTTCAAAGCCCCAAATGTGAATCCTCTAGCCAAATGTTCCTGGATCATATATCCAAAAATCATGACAGGGATAACTGCCAGAACTCCCAATGCGGCCTGTGGTCCATAAAGCCACCCCGCCGTCGCTGAAAAAAGTGTTGCAAGAAAGACAGGCACGGTTTCCAGTTTCTGGTAACTCAGAGTCAAAGCAAAGATAAATTCGCTCCAGTTGAGTATAAAAATGAATAAAGTGGTTACCATTATTCCGGTCTTGACCAAAGGAACGGTTACTTTATAAAAAGCCTGGAAGTTTGACATTCCCTCCATAATCCCGGTTTCTTCCAATTCCCGGGGAACTTCATCTATAAAGCTTTTCATCATCCAGACCGAGAATGGTAAGGTGAAGCCTGTGTAAGCGACGACCAAGCCCCAATAAGTGTCTACCGCGTTTATCGATGAATACATAACTACCAAGGGAAGGGCTACAGCAATGGGTGGGAACATCCTTGCACTCAATATAAACAAAGGAAGGAAATTTCCCCCAATCCGATACCTTGAGATGCTGTAGGCGGCAAGAGTTCCACTCCCAACAGAGAGAATTGTTGCTATAGAACAGATAAAGAAACCTTTGAAAAAAGCCCAAGAAGCATTCGTTGTTCCTTCCTTCATCACTGATCTGGCTGCGTCAGCGAATCCCATCAAGGATTTGAAATTATCTAGCGTGGGCCTCAAGCTGAAATACACGGGAGGAGACTGCAACCATTCGTCCATCGGCTTAAAGGCTGTCATTACCATCCAATAGATAGGTAATAGCATAATGATCGTTATCACAATGACAGCAATGAGCCTGATGTAGGCTCCCCTATCATATTTTTTTACTTGTTCGTTCATGAAACACTGCCTCCTTCCTCAGATTTCTCAGCCTTATAAAGAAGCGGTTTTAACAGGAGGGTAAACATGATGACGCATACGATCAAGACAATCCAGGCTCCCGCCGACACATAAGAGAATCGAAAATCCTTTAGCCCTATTTTGTACATGTAGACAGAGATCGTCTCGGTTACTGTACCCGGTCCACCCTTTGTCAGGATGAAGACCTCATCGAACATCTTGAATATTTCCATACATCGAATCACAACAGCTATGAGGATCACGGGAACGAGTTGAGGGATCTTAATCCTAAAAAAGGTCTGTAATCTACTGGACCCCAATACGTCTGCCGCTCTCAATTGATTGGGTGGAAGCGCACGTAGGCCAGAAAGCATGATCAGAAACATAAGCGGATACCAGTGCCATATTTCTGCAAGCAGAATAGGTAGGATTGCGTAATTAGGAGAGGATAGCCAATCGAATTTAAAATCGTGGCCAATGATACGTCCAATTATATCGTTTATCGGGCCCATGGTTTGAAACAATAAAAAGAAATTGTTTCCAACCACGAGTGGTACCAGCATCATGGGCATAAGCAAACAAAGAACAAAGAACTTCCTCATAGGAAATTCTTTATCGCAAAGAACGGCCAAACCTAGGCCAATCAAAAACTGACTTGAGACTGCAACGGCAGTTATTAGAAATGTCCTCAGAAGGGCCATTAGGAACCGCTTTTCAGTGAACAGCTCAATATAATTCTCGAAACCGACAAACGGCGCATTGAATATAGAAATTCCAAAAGTAGGCTGCCAGGCGACAAAGCTGAGCCATATCGAGATAAAGGAAGGGATGATTAAGAGAAATAATAGAAAACACTCAACGGGAATTATAAGCCAGACAGAAAACGGTATTTTATCTGCCAGTCTTCTGAGCAGCGACCGATCCGACTTCGCACTTTCAAATTCCATAGTTAATACCTCAGCAGAATTCATTGGTCTCACCACTCTCTACTGAAATAACCGCGGTGGGAGATATTCATTATCTCCCCCGCGGCAATGTCTATACTAAATTTTGTTAATCCAATCCGGCGGATTCGGAAGATCCATCACTTTTCTAAAATTATCGCCCATGCAAGATTTAAGATAAGTCCATTGTTCAATCTGCCCTTTTCTTCCGTACCTTTTGGTTATCTTTTCCCATTGATCCGCCGTATCATTCAGTGCCTCCTCAACACTCTTTAGGCCTTGGTAAGCAGCTATAACGTTCTCATCCAGGCGATTATTATATTCTTCGCCCCCTCGCAGAACAATCTCGGGATAGCTGTTCTCGGCGTTGGTCATCCATACATCGAGGAACTCATTCCAACGCTCCTTGTCATAAAATTGCCCCACTTTCGGGTCCTTAAAATGGTTGTACCTGAAAGCGTCAAAGAACGTGCCTTCCGTCCGGACAATCTTGCCGCTCACCGTCGGGCTATACATATACTGCGCCCAACAGTAGGCCAGTTCCGAAATCTTCGAATACCTTGAGACGATATAGGACCAACCAAATGTAAACCTTGCAGGCCTGAAAATAGTTCCATCCTTCAACTTTCTTCCGGGGGCTTGGCAGTATTCCATTTTTCCGGCAGCCTTCCCGAATTTCGGATTATTATTATATTTGACGAAGGACGGCCATGAGACTGTCGCCCAGGTCGTCCCCTCCGCATAGGCCTTATACTGTTCAGACCACCCCCCGGTTGTGTGTCCTGGATGCATCGTATGCTTAACATCAATAAGCTCTTTTAAGCTTTGAATTCCTTCCTCTCCGGCTATTCTTGGTCGCATTTCATCATCAAAGGGCATAACGCCAAAGGACATGAACACTTCCAAAAATTCCCACTTTGCGTAATAAGGCGACATTGTAAGCCATCCGCCGTACTGGGGTTTGTCGGGGTCTGAAAAGAATTTCATTTGATCCCACAATTCCGAAAACAGCACAGGCTTCTTCAGAGGATAGCCGTATTTCTTGTCAAAGGCTTTCTTGTTTCTTTCATCGTTCAGCCAGTCTCTACGAATAATCCAGTTGTTAATATCACCATCAGTTACGAGCCCATATACCCGACCCTTATAAAGATTCCCATACAAGTATATGGGCTTTATAACCCCATTCGGTCCAGTCAATTCAGGGTTATATTTCTTTACATAGTCTGTGAGATCCATGGCCAGTTTAGATTCCACAAGATCTGGCAGGCTATAGGGATTGGGGAGCATAACATCGTATGTTCCTGATTTGGTTACTGCCTCATTAAGACACTTAGTCCCAATCTCAGCCATGGGTACAATGATCAAATTAGTCTTAATTCCTGTTGCCTTCTCCCAGTCCGGCAGGTAGGGAGTATATCCCCCTTCCGAGCCAGAAGGTATCATGACCGTTACCTCTTTCTTTTTAGCCTTCTTGGCTAAAGCCAAAGCACCGTTTACTGCTCTCTCTTCGGCGTTCTTGCCAACTGCCTGAGCATAAGCCCAATTACGAGGCAGGTAGTTCATGGCTGGAAATGCTGCTACAGCTGCCCCGCCTATGCCAGCAATTTTCAGGAACTTTCTACGGTTAAGTTCATACCTTTTTTCATGATCGTGCTTATCCATGACGTCTCCTCCTTTTTGTTTTTCTTTAAAGAATCTTTTCATTAGCCCCTTGATCCATTAAATTTAAGGTTAAGCTGTTCGTTAACGCCACAACAAACCAATCTATCCATCCTGTTGATCCTACTCATATTTCTTTATCATCTCCTCGAATTTTCCCTCCTCTCCCTTGAGCATATGGTAGCAATACTCATCCGCGGGGAAAGATTTCTCTTTGACATCTTTGACATACTCCCTAATGGCATTGGTAATCACCTCAGCCACGTTAGCGTACTTTTTTACGAACTTGGGTGTAAAAGCTTGAAACTGCCCGATAAGGTCTGAGATGATGAGTAACTGTCCGTCACATTCCAAGCCCGCACCAATGCCAAAAACAGGGATTGACAATGTCTTCGTTATGAACTCCCCTACCTCAGGCGGAACAGCTTCCAGAAGAAGCAATTGAGCCCCGGCCTCTTGGACAGCCAAAGCATCTTCAATGACCATTTCGGCCGATTCTGCCGTCCGCCCCTGAGCTTTATGGCCACCCAGTTGACCTGAGCTTTGAGGCGTCAAACCGATATGCCCAGATACTACAATGCCGGCGTCCACCATGGCCCGAATGCGGCTTACGACACGATTTCCGCCTTCCAGCTTAATGGCATCCACACCCGCCTCTTTGAGGAATCGCCCGGCGTTTACAACGGCATCTCCGTCCGATTTGTGGTAGCTCATAAATGGCATATCACCGATAACAAAGACATTGGGCGAACCCCTGCGAACTGCTTGGCAGTGGACGATGCATTGATCCATGGTCACCGGCACAGTGCTCTCATACCCGTACACACACATGCCCATGGAGTCGCCCACGAGAATCATTTCGATTCCGGCAGCTTCCTCGAACTGGGCTGTCGGGTAATCATAGCAAGTCAACCACGTAATTTTTTCTCCTTCTCTTTTCATGCGTTGGAAGTCTTGGATTGTTTTTTTCTTGTATGCCATTTTTATACTCCTAAATAGAATTCTCCGTTAGCCCCTTAAGGTGCCGGCTCTAAGATTTTTTCTTTCTCGTAGTTCACGATTTACGAGATTCGGAGGCCATTCGCCTCCCAGTACCTTGAGTACCTGTTCTGCGGCTCTTGTCCTCACTTCTACCATGGCATCCTCAGAGTAAAATGCGCAATGTGGCGTTAGGATCACATTTTCACATGTGAAAAGCGGGTTTGAGAAATCAGCAGGCTCAATGGCTAACACATCTAGAGCAGCTCCCTCGATCAATCCTTCTCGGAGGGCCTCATTTAAGGCTGCCTCTTCAACAATCCCACCTCGACTGGTATTTATGAGGAAAGAATCCGGCTTCATCAACCTCAGTTGTTTTTCGGAAATAAGGCCTACGGTCTCAGGCGTCTTGGGAATGTGAATTGAGACAAAACCAGACTCCTTCAACAGCTCTTCAAGAGAGACTTGTCGGACGCCTTCTTGATCAAAGACTTCAGAAGGCAAATAAGGATCATAGGCTATGATCCGCATACCGAAGGGCTTAGCCCGTCTAGCAACGTTTCTAGCGATACCCCCGAAGCCTATCAGTCCCAAGGTCTGCCCTCTGATTCGCTTCATTTCACCTGCCGACTTGAAATCCCAGGTTTTGCAGCTGATATCTTGGCAAAAACTCACCACCCTGCGTGCACATGCGAGTAACAGTGCCATGGCGTGGTCCGCTACCTCCTCATAGCAGTAGTCCGGCACATTGGCCACCACCACACCTTCTTGCGTTACGGCGGCGACGTCGACATTGTCATAACCGGCCGCGTTCATGCTGATAATCTTGCATTTCTTGGCCGCAAGGATCACCGCACGTGTAATTGGTGCATATTCCGTGATAATCGCATCTGCTTCCGCTGTGGCGGCCAGCACGTCTGACTCGGTTGAGCAGTGCGTTGCTATCAGCTCTGCGCCGCCTTTTTTTAAGATCTCTTTCTCCAGATCCAGGTTCGGCCAGCCATAATCCGTTAGCACGACTTTATGCATATTCACCTCACGAAGTGACGGGCAGGACCAAATCGTCAGGTCCTTTGCCTGACAGCTTAATATTTGGATTCATCCTTTCCACGACTTCCCTCACTATGGAGGCTATCTTTACCTTCTCTCTAATGAAACGATCGTGGAAGTCTTCAAACATCCAGGGTTTATAAATGACGCCCTCGGAAATTCCAGGTTCGAATTTGAAATAGCAAGGGGAGGCCACACGAGCGATCTCTGCTGCTTCATAAACCCTGAACATCCCCCCAAACGAATCCACTATGATTACGTAGACATCCAGCGGCATGTCCACGGCCTTTCGGATTCCGGCGAGGATGGGAAGGGATACGTCGGCAGGTGGATTCAATGTGTTTCCTCCCATAGACTCGACCACTTTCGCTCCGGCAGCACTTCTATAGCCCGCGAAAACGGAGATCTTAAAAATGGTCTCTGGAGGCAACATGCCTTCTTTGCGCATCTGATTAACAATCAAGAGGATCCCTTCATCGTAAATCAGAAACCCTCTGAATCCGGCCTCCACACAGCGCATCATGTCTGCAATAAAGTAAGAAATGTTATCTGAACCCCGCTGTCGCCATCCGTTTTGCTGGCCTTCAGACGTTGTCGCCTCTTTAGCGCCGGGGTCCCAACCCAAGCGATGGCCAATGGTCATGATTACTTCTATTTTAGCCTCCTTTGCCATCTGAGCCATGTCCTTAAGCTCCGCAAAATCGCAGTAGGTTGCACCTCCAACAGTCCCAATGGCCCGATGGACCGGAAATTCTCTCTTTTCGGATTCATCGATCATGGCCTTCATCACTGAGGCTCTTTCGACACCGGCAATCTCTATCCTATAATTCGCCCCATCAGGGAATGTTTGCGGGGAGGTTGGTATGTCATACAGATCCCTCCCAGGTATTCCCATCTTTTCCATAAAGTTCCTTATTTCATCGATTTTCTGCATAGCTTACTCCTTTCTTTACCCTTTCTCGGCTTCTGATAATCGCAGTCATTAAAACTCTTCTCTTCCTAGGCGCAAAGCATCTTGTACCTAAGATTGCTTATTTGCCCTTGTGATGAAAACTTACTTTCTCTCAAAACTAAATACAGGTCTCCTCTCAATCCTAATCACTTCTCACTTCGACTTCCTTATATACAGAATCAGTCACTTTAATTTTGACAGAGCATCTCTTAAATTTGAATGACCACCAACACAGCCTCAGCCTCAACAGCCTCTCCGGATGCGATACACAGCTCAATTACCCTTCCGGTAGTCGTGGAAACAACGGGCAACTCCATTTTCATCGCCTCTAGCACAGCAATTTCATCATTCTCTTCAACCTGGTCTCCAACTCTCACCAGTACCGAAATGACCTTCCCCCCCATAGGCGCCTTAACTTCTGTCCTCATTTCTTCACTCCTATCAAAAAAAGTCCGTTCTCTGGCCAACGCAGAACGAATTTAGAATCCGTATCGGATAGTGATATGGATCAACAAAATACGATATGGCCACAAAGTTGTCAAGAGAAAAAATCCTTTTTTTTATATTTTTTGCAACTTCTTAATATTATTATAAAAAAACAACAAGCCTTTATTTTCATTGTGATATGGCATACCGTATTTCGACAAAAGGCGTGTTGCCCCCATAAAACTGCCTCTTCAAGCTATGGCCCCATTCAATGCAAGTATATTCGGGGAGCCACATATCTATGACTTAGAGCGTTTTTAGAGTCTGATTCTGTATGAAAGATCAGAATAGAAACGTACCCAAGCTTGGGGACTTCCCATCCGATAAAACTGGGAAAGCAAGCAATGGAACTTGTCAAGGTCAGCTAAAAGGATTTCAGAGTGACACCTGCGGGCCCCTCTCACTTTATTGGGCTAACCCTATTGACATTGAGAAAATAGATGCTATGATTTCCTCATACGATACACGATACAAAATACCGCATTATGATTGAATGATTGGAATCATTTGCTTTTTTGTTAGAATATTTCATTGCAAACATATATTCGGCAAACTATACGGCTTGACTTTTTGAATTCTAATATCCTTGATCTTCTATTCGCTTTCCTTCTCAAGAGAAAGAGACCATTCATTCAAATAGTTAATTTGAGCCGATCACATTCGCATAGGGAAATTTATGAAAGATAAATCGCCATACTACAGGGTAAAATCGGTTGAGAAGGCCTTGAAGATCTTAGAGGTGATTTCTCAGAAAAACGAGGTTGGTCTGACAGAATTGAGCCAAATCCTGAAGTTGACTAAGACGAATATTCATCGATTGCTTCTCACACTTGCCGAGAATGGGTTTGTAATTCCGAATAGAGATGGATCCAGCTACATGCTTTCCCTAAAATTATTCATTCTAGGCGGTTCAGTAAATCAAAGCTCCGTTCTCATTCAGGTCGCATCTCCAAGCCTAAAGAAATTATCAGCCCTAAGTCGAGAAACGATAAACTTGGGGATTCTTTATAACGATGAGGTACTCTATCTGGATAAAATTGTTAGTAGTGAGTATCTACGCATAGATACCCCGATTGCAAAAACAGACCCAGCTAACGCTACGGCTCTAGGTAAATGCTTGTTATCATGTTTATCTCGAGAGGAATGCGAAAGTTATATTAGTAGAAATACGCCTCTTAAGTCTTTTACGAAGAATACAATTACAGATCCACTCAAATTGCTTTGGGAAATAGACGAAGTTAAGAAAAAGTGTTATGCTATTGATCGCGAAGAATCAATAGACGGAGTCCGTTGTATTGCATCTCCAATTAGAGACGTAAATGGTAAGGGTGTCGTTGCTGTAAGTATTACAGGGCCAAGTGTGAGGATGACGGAAAACAAGATAAGAAAGCTCATTGGCCCACTGTTATCAACTGCTAAAGATATCTCGGCGAATTACCACAAAATATCCTAGCCCACATTCCTAAGTTAGCTCTATTGGTGAGTCGACCCTAAGGTACGATGATTTTAACTGGCTACGATCAAATCTGACATTCAGTGTTTACCATAATCTGAAATGGCAATCATTTCAATTTAATGCAATATTCATTTGAACCTGTCGAAAAAGTCCAAACCTGGAGTTGTGGCTAGTTTCGGGCTTAATAAAATCAACTAATTAAATAAATCTGAGCCTACGAATTCTTCACTTACAGGATTTTTCTATAGGTTCTCTGGTAATCTTGAATAGTTCAGATCACTATTTTGATCCATCATTGAATATATGCCAATAGATATAATACGCCTTCGTGAAATCAGCTCTCTAACTGAATGAGAACAACTTATTTAAAACTGCAAGAGAAAGAAGGGAAAGCCAATGAATTCCTATAATATTTCAGTCATACCTGGGGATGGTGTTGGAAAGGAAGTGGCTGCTGAAGCGGTCAAAGTTTTGAATACCGTCTCTGATAAGTATGGTTTTGGCGTGACAATAGAATACTTTGACTGGGGATGTGACTATTTCTTAAAGAAGGGGGCCATGATGCCTGACAATGCTCTAGAAATACTTAGAGGGTTTGACGCCATATTCTTGGGATGCATTGGGGATTCCAACAAGGTGGCCGATCATGTTTCTCTGGGCCTTCTGCTCCGAATTAGAAAGGGATTTGACCAGTATGTCAACCTACGGCCGATAAAACTCTATCCTGGGGTTGAAACCCCCATTAAAACCGCTACACCAGAAACAGTGGATATGGTGGTAATCCGGGAAAACACCGAGGGAGAATATTCGAGTGTCGGTGGTATCTTCAAACAGGGGGGACCTGATGCGGTTGCTCTCCAGACTGCTGTCTTTACTCAAAAGGGATGTGAGCGAGTAATGCGCTATGGGTTTG
>JAIVXD010000001.1:0-33012 GCA_048636195.1 Anaerolineales bacterium | reverse complement strand
CGAACAATCAGGATTATCAGTCTCAATCCCTTATTCATCAGGTCTCAGTTTCAGAGTATTTGACATTATCCATTTGTACGATATATTCAAAAACGTCTCAATCCCTTATTCATCAGGTCTCAGTTTCAGATGGCAGCCTTTTTCCAGACAATAAATACAGATACTTAGAATAGGCTTTTCTGTAACCTCTCTTTTTCGACTCTTTTTTCATGTTTTCACCACCTTATTTCCCATCGTAAACAACAATTTTTATCAGCAATAACAAATAATTATAAATTTCCTGTAACCACCCCCTTTTTTTGGCCTTTTTTTAATAGGGAAAGGCTACAAGAGAATTGCGAAAATCAGTAGTTCCCCTCAAGTGTCCATGAGGGATAATACATGCTTTCAGATTTATTAAATTCGTAAAGATGGACTCTGCCACAGGCGTTTAACTCTGAACCGATCAGAACGGCCAGTCCCAATGGCATTGCTCCAAAAATATGAATATCGGTGATATTGTATTTACTCTTTGCATCTCTTACCGCATTACCGATTTCCCAAGCCATCGCAGAAGCTACATTATGATTCGGCACTGACTCCCGGGAAGGACCTTCTGCCGGTTCACAAAAAAGCTCAGAGCGAAGAGAAAGACGCTGTTTATCTATGTAATTTTCAAGGCCGTTATCAATAGATCTCGTTATGGAAAGATTTACTCCGAGATGTTTTGACCCGATATTTCTTGATTGCGCTTTGATTTTCAATCCCGATGGCTTTTCCGGTCTATCCTGAGAAGACCACAATTGCTCTCCCTGACTAATTATGATTTTAAATCCTGTCTCTCGCCTGAAAATATATCCGAATGCCATACTCGCTGACAGGGTTGCTTTTGCAAACAGTCTTATATGCGTCACCCCGGCATTCAACAAGGCATCCTTGACATCCTTCAAGGCAGGCAGGAGGTGTGTCTTCCAGATAGTGTCAGACATAATTTTATCGGAAAAATTTAATCGGCTCCAGTCAAGATCAAGTTGTGGTTGAATATTACCCGGTGTTCTTGAATAGGTCATTAAGGAGATTGCAAAATCCTGATCCGCAGGGCGCTTGATAATCGCTTTCAGCAAAATCTTTCTGATTTTACTGGAAGCTTCGGAAAGCGTTTCACCATCATGAATGATAACACCATTATATCTTGAAATATCACCCAGCATACTGCCTTGTAACTTTTGATTTGCTTTTTCTAAGGGCATGTGTATCAAGGGAACAATATGGAAAGTTTCATCTCTTTTGCTTTTATTTAATGCTTCCTTGATTTCGACTTCCCGGATAAATTCCGATTCCACACTTTCATCTGTAATGTACAGGAAGAAAGCGGCACATTCTTCTTGAATGGCTTTCCGGATTTGTTCATCAGTATTGCCGGTGGCCAAAGACTCTATATCCTGCCAGATTCGGATGCCTCCAGCACATAGAGTGTCGGCGATTTCCTGAACATCCTTAACATTTTTTCGGCTGTAGCTTAAGAATACAGGTTTCATAGTATTTCTCCCAATTAGTGAGGTTGTGTTTTTGGCTTTTTAAATGCCCAATAAAAATTTATCTGTTCAGATGTGTTTTAGTGTCTTTCCTGAATTCAAGGGGTTATTAAACCAATGATTCTTGGGATATGCAAAATCCCTTGGATCATTTTCATCCCATACCATCATTTTTCGAAGTTGTTGCATGGTGGCGGAAGTGTCGGATACAAATCTATGTGTTAATGTTTTTATCAAGGTCTTCAGAGTATCTCTTTCGTAAACTGTGTTTTCCATCTGACCAAGAGAAGAGAAACGCTCTGCCGGCGCTGCGAAATATTCAATTTTGTTTAAATCAATACGACAGCTACCCAGCCCCAATGGTTTTGCGTATCCAAGCTTGTGCCGCATGGGACCTTTTAATGGGATTTTCCCATCCTCGATAATAACATCCACATTCTCTTCAAGGGCCAGGATATAAACCAGAAGTTCAAGCTCAAATTTTTCCAGACTTACAAAATCTATCTCAAACTCGAATTGACAACCAGGCAGAATAGCATTTTTTTTATCCACAAATTTCTGAATGTTTGTAGGTTCCAAGGCAGAATTCTTTCTTTTTGGCTGATGAAAGTAGAATTTACGAGACTTACCATCAAGCCTGCCGGTTTGGGGAGTTCTGTAAAATGGTTCGTGCTTCGTAGCATGATTAAAAAGCTGAACATCGAAGAGCTTTGTTTCCGGTTTTTCCTCCCGTGTCAAGGCATCGCTAATAAAGATTTTGCCTTTGTGTACTTTGGCTCCTCTTCCACGTTCCATCATGCCAAACATGCGGCAGGTTACGCACAAGGAATGTACCTTGTTGCAGGCTGCATACGTTTTATTAAACCGGCCATTGGAGTCGGTAACACTGCATCCTCCACCTATAATTTCAGCAAGCGAGCGAAGCATTCCCTTGAGTGAGCTGCCGGGGATAGTGTACTTTCCATTACTGATTAGAAACTGTTGCGAATTATTTCGATTACCGCCGATGAAAAGAGGGGTAAGATTCTCGATTGTGCAGTAGATTCGGCCACTGTTGGCCCTGAATTTTTCGTCAGTCAACGGCCTTTTTTTTGAAATGGTATCCTGAACAGGGATCAGACGATATGGATTCCAGAATGTTTCATCCTTGGGCATTTATCTCTCCTGGCATTTCTTTTAGACTGTGGTAGCGGCTAACCTGCGGAAACCCGAATACATCATTCCAATTTTCGATTATAATGGCGGCCCTGCCTCGGTTGTAGCGTGTTGTGAAAACAGGGTATTGAAACCGATGGGGCACCTGCTGTTCGATCCATTCTTTTTTGGTATCAGTCCTTTCCCCCCAAAGGATGAGTTCAGATACAACCTTTTTCAAATCAGATAGTTCGGATGAGCGGTCTTCAAGCCCTTCCGGCGGAGCGACATCCCCCAAAAAAACAACGCGCATCTTATCCCTAATTCGTCGCCATTTCAGCTCGCCCTCGGGTGAAAAGACCCGCCCCTGGTCTGTGTTCTTGAAAAAAGATTCATCCGTGTTCAGGATCTCAAAGAGTGCCCGGGCCGGTGAAAAAGCCAGTAAGATGGGCAATGTTTCAAAATGTTGTGCAGCATGGGTATGATATCGACAGATTAAATCGAAAAAAGAGTCAATATCAAAATCATTAACCTGCAGAAACGGCATGTTTCCCTCCTTCAAGATACTTTTCAAGATCAGTCGGCCACGACACCGTTTCGATATACCGGATCAGATCGTTCACCGCCGGAGCAAGAGCCGTTTTCCAGCTATCCGTGAGGTCATATTCGTTTCGAAGCCCGTTGGGTTCAGCCTGGGGTAGCTCAAAGGCATTTTTTTTGGATTCTTCAAAAAAGCCATACTGTTGACAATCGTTTTCAGAACACAGGGCCTGAAGACCGGATAAGGTATCAGGTTTTCGATGATAATAGGTGATCCCGAAACGGGTAATCCTGGCCTTGAAGCGCCCGAGCCCCCGGCTTTTTCCAAAACCGATTCGAACCAATCCCTCTTCCATGTCCCGAAGGACAAGGGCGATCATGCCCAACTGCCAGCGTTCGAAATTACGTATATCCAGACTGGTACTGAACTCACCGCGGGTGAGCACTTCCAGATCAAATGGTCCATTAGCTACACCGCCGGTGATCCGGTCGATGGCAACGCTGTCACGGATTTCAAATACCGGCCGTCCCTGGGCTTTAAAGCTTTCCGTTAAATAAGCATCGGATGTGGCAAGCCGACCGATAAAACAGTGCGAACCAAATAAACGGCAGGCTGGACATGAAAGCCTGTAAACATCCGGTGTGGGAACGGTTTCCAGTTTTTTGTCTTTTTTAAACTTTTCAAAGAGTAAACCGCAAGAGTATTGGCGCTCCTCGCCTTTTTCAGCCTTGCCTTTAGGTTTGAGATAGGGCAGGCAGACGGGAACTGGATCATCTTTCAGACTGCGGCATATTTTTTCCGCGTAGGAGCGAATCACGCCCTTGAGGGAGCTGCCGGGAATAAAGGGCTCATCTTTCTCACCACTGCGATATGTCCTGACAAATGCCATGTCCACACCGCTCACGCTGGCCTGCCCTGACTTGATAAGCAAGGGATCAATGGGAATAATGTCCATTTCGATCCGGGCGCTGTTAATTATTTTTTTCAGCATGGTCTCCTCCCTGATGATTGAGCAGCCTTTTCAGGCTTTCGGTCAGCAATGTCTTCGCCTCCTGCATTTCGCGTTTCAACAGATACCGTTTGAGTTGATCTGGGTCTGTATAATCCACCTGCCGGACAGTCTTATCCTCGAGCCGCACCCTGCCGAGGCCACGGGATGTAAAACCGCCTATTCGAAATCCTGCTTCCCATTCAGTCAACACAGCCCCGACCAGGGCCAGTTCCTTGTCAACCGGGTTTTCCAGTTCAATGGTGATCTTGAACGCGGCCCCTGCCGGAACAACTTCAAAATCGTATTTTGCGCCGTGGCGGGCGGTTTCCGAATCCCGGTCAATGCAAACGCCGTCTCTGATTTGAAGCGCGTTGCTCCAATTGATTAGCAGGCCGTCGCTGAAAAAAATACGTGAGGCATGCAGTGGTGATCCAAAGAGTCGGCAGATCTCGCAGGTATTATTGTGCAGCCATTTCAATTTTGCGTCCTCGGTTTTCAATTCCTTGAACACTTCGTATTTTGCTTTGCGTTTTTCCTGGTCGGACAGCCCGGTAAAGCATCCATCACCGGATAGTCCATCATCGAGCAGGCAGGCGCTTAAGCCCAGATATCCGGAGAGTCGCTCGGCTAACGACCTGAAATTACCTTTAAGTGTAGATCCAGGCAGAATGGGCCTGCCGTCCGGGGCTATCAACACTCCCATATTTGTCGCCAACTCGCCCTCTTTACCGGATCCAATGTGAAAAGCAGTTTCAAAGGCCAGTGTTCCTTCAATTCGGATCTTGTTTCGAAAATAATTTCGGGTGTTCATGATTAAGCTCCTTGCCTTGTTCGATAGAAATAATGACAATTGAAGTGCTCAAAATAGACTGGAAGAACATATTCCATGATCTCATCTACAATAGCCTTGTTGGCTTTCCGAATCTTTTTTTGTTCTTTTTTTTCTATTGCTGATGTCTCATCCTGAAGCAAGGCCTTTATTTGCGGTTGGTCAAGCAAAAATTTTCTAAGCGAAAACTCGGGGCCGGGATTTGACAGGATAAGATCCGATAAAAATAACCAAAATTTCTTATTCTCTTTTTTAGTGTTTTTGCTTTTCTGATTATCAATCAAACCCCGAAGTCCTGAAAGACCCTTGGCCTGCATGACGGGAGGAATGGCGTGCAGTTGTGCATTTTTAACAGGCTGTTGGACTTTGAGAAAGTGGTCCACAGCCTGGCAGGCATTTTTGCGCATTGCTTCGTCCTGAAGTAAATAAAATGAGTAGGATTCCAGCAAATCTGTTTTCATAGTTTATCCTTCTTTTTTTTCGAATCAGCGAAAAAATAATGAGCCACTATCTGTTTTACCCATCCCCTTGCCAGTTGCCTTTTTACCTCAAAAGTTATGCCGGGATTATCTTTTCCAATCTCTCTGGCCTTATCCTCCAGAGCTTCGAGTTGATGGAGGAGGGTATCCGCAATCAGAGGCCACTTCCCTTTTTTATCTTTCCCTGTTTGATTTTTAATGAAATTAATAATTTCCGAAAAACGTTTTGTGGACATCACCAGGTTTTCCAAATTGCGTATTTGACTGCTTTTAAGCTCGACGTCCGCCATTTTTTGACCGATATCTATCGTTGTCTTACTTTCGTATAAGGCCTCAAGATGCAAGTCGATTGCCTTCAATGTTTCAGGATTTAATATAGGCTCCGCAAATTTTATTACATCCATTAAATCGCCTCCTTTCGAGTATGCAGTGGATCACAGATCAACACGCTGCCAAAACCTTCCGCGCGCCGCAGTCCGATTCCGTCAATGGCCAGCTTGTTCAGATACTGCCGCAGGCCTTCCCGATTGTTGCCGGTATATCGGAACAGATAAACACTTCCCATTATGATTCCCATATCATCCGGTTTGGCCAGCCCCCAGGCATCATTCCATCCCCGGATGAGCTGTGATCCGGTTACCTTCAAAACTGGCTCAACGCACGGCAAGGTGAGCTCTATTTCAGTTGTCGGGCGCAAAAAATCATCAACAAGAATGGCATGGGATTCCAGTTTAAGGCTGAAATAAAGGCCGGATAAAAGAGCCGTGTCGAGATTGCCACGGGCATTATGTTTTATTATGTCTTTAAATTTTCGGTCCCAGGTATCAATATCCGGAGGTTCAATATTAAAAGGTTCAACGGCGACTTGCAGTTCCCCCATTCCCCGTGTACGATCCTGACCGGCAAACAGAGGGGTTTTAAACAATGGCTCCAGTACAGCTATCTGCCGGTCATTCATAAACATGCCGCCGGAAAGGATCTGACGTTCATAATCACCCGTCGGAGTTTTTTGAAAGTCAGCAATGGCCTGGGTGATGAAAAATATTTTAGGTGCAACAGTACCGGTTGTCCGATCGATTCCGGTATGACGCTGGAAGAACATGGTCGGCTGAAACATCTGGGGAGCTGCCATATTACCGTTCCAAAACCCGGAAAGTCCCTTTAGATCATTGTCACACTTTATGCAGGCCTGCTCACGATAATTATCCGGATCGTTACGCTCCAACATCTTTTTCACCAAGGTGTCCCGAACACTATGACCATTTTCGCTTGTAAAACCCGGATATCGTTTGCACGATACACTGGTCAGCGGCAGCACCTGTGAAATGATTTTTCCATCATGGTCAGTTGGCAACAGATTTGGAAAAAATACCGGATTTTCGATGAAAAGTGTCCTGAATTCATCATCCTCAGGGCTTCCTCCCTCCCGAAGATATTTGGCTGCCACTGCACCACGCAAACTGCTCCCAGGCAGATAGGGCAAGGCCCCGGGTGCATTGTTCTGGCGGGTTCGTTGGATCGCGAGCGGAGCCAGAAGTGTGGCTGTAAGGCGGTAATAGTTCATGCCATCTCCTCTTTAGTCAATCTGTACAACTCCTCATCCAGATATTCAAAAACCGATTCTTTATCCAAAGATATGCCGTTGTATTCAATGGAATTAATTTGTATGCGAACCTTTCCACTCCCTGTGCTTTTGTCTCCGCCCAGCCGCTCCAAGCTCATTATTCCAGCGATAAGCAGGCAGTATTCATAAGGAGTGTCTCCCTCATTGAGATAAGTCATTTTTCGCTGGTATCCCTCAATCAGGGTCGATAAGGTCATGGGAGCAACGTACTCACTTGAAAAGAGATGGTGCTCTCTTGCCGTACCGAGTACACGATAAACGCTGGTTCGGCTTTGATTTCTAGCAAAATAATGTGGCGGCGGCGTATCCAGGCGTGCATCCCTGAAAAACAGATTGCCGCTCTGGTATTTGTTTCCGAATATCCGATCCACCGGCGATTCCAGTTTATCCAGAGGTTGAAACCTGTCCTGAATCGTCAAGTCGATTTGATGGGGATCGGCAGGCTCAGGAAAGTTCAATGTCCGGGACAGTTTTTCGCAGTTTTCCCGCACCATGCCTTTTAGGGTACTGCCGGGGATAAATGGCCACCCTTTGGCATCCCTTTGTATGAGTCGGTCGATGCTCAAGCTGCTTTCTCCTGACCCGGCATGCCATTTGGAAATAAAATGGAGGTCAAGGGCGATCTTGATGTTATGTTGCATCGTACTCCTTTCCGGCGTTAATGTTGTCATTTCCACAAAACCCGACAAGTTCCATCAGATCCACCAGCATGGTTGTATCCACGATACCCTCCTCGTTCCACGGCATATTGCCGATACAGTCAAAGCGGTCAAGGATGTTCCATATTACAAGACGTTGATCCGCCTTTGTTCGAGTGTAAAGTTTGAGACATTCCAATGTGCCGTTCATCTTTCCCATGACCGGTGCGTTTCCCAGGCGATTTAGCCGAGTCTTGGGGATGCCGGATTGCACAAGTTTTCGGGCTGACTCCAACAATGCTTTAGCGTCCGTCAGTGAGTATGGTTTCTGGTAAAGCCTGATAGGCCTTTTCCCTTGCATGCCGGGAACTTCCAGATGATTAATTCGGCTGTCGACCACATTGATTTGATTGTAGTTGGTGGAAAGGTGGTAGTCGATATAAGCGGGAGCGTAATACTTTCCTGCAGCGGGATCATTCGATCCTGCCTTTTTAGCAAAGCTGAGCAGTTCTTCTGCCTGGTGCAGTAGAATGGAAAAAGGCGTATGACTTTTCCCGAAAGCAATTCCGATGGAAATATACAACCCTTTGCCTTCCGTTTTCTTTAAAAAGAATTCTCCCTCCTCGGTAGCTTCCATCTTTTTTTTGGTTATTGCGTTAAACTTTTCCGCCACCTTGACAGCAAACGGAAACGCTGTTTCTGCGGTTAGATAGACCAGCAGATCGTCACCACCAAGCATCAAGATTTCAGCCGGAATAATGGCAGAAGGTTTTTTGAAGTCGAGAAAGCAGGCCTCAAACAATGCCTCGAAGCAGGCTTCCTTAATGGAGGTGTCAACGGTTCGGGAAAAAAACTTAAATAAATCCTTGCGGTCAATAGTCTTGATTAACTTACCCATGGCGTTACCATCCGCATATACAAGCGCTGTATAGCTACGTCTGGTTCGGCATTGTGCACCGATTTGCTCAAAGTCTTGGGCCGGCTCAACGTGAAGGCCTTTCACGCTGAGGTATTCGGAAAGCTCATTTAAAAAGTTTTTCCTTGCCTTTTCATAATTGAATTCTCTCTTTGCACAGCAGATGTCGCACAACAGAGAATCTCTCTCGCCTTTTTTTTGAGATTGGGCAGAGACCATACCATCGCAACTGTCGCATTCCCGAATGAACCCTGTGTGGAGCCGGGCAAAAGGATGAAAGGGCGCTTCTTCGGTCTTTTGCATGGCATTCATTTCAGCATGTATCAAGGTTTGCCGGTAATTGTTACCCTCAAACAGGGCCTTCCCCCAGCTCAGTCGCGCCCCACCGCGGGTCACTTTTAGGAATTCGCCTTCAAGCGTTTTCAAATGCATATTCAGGTCTTCTTCTTTAGCGTCGATAATGAACTGCCCGGCCCCACCGCCCACGAACACGGTTTCGATTTCTAATTGTGGACATTTATTGAGATATTCGATTATTCGATTACGTGTTAAATCCTCAAGAAGTGCACTTGCCCCTCGGATTTCTTTTAATTGATCTGTGCCGAATACATATTTTTTAATGCTCGGCACACCTGTGACCACAATATATTTTTTTTCCACCATGTATTGACCTCTTTCCTTAGATAGTGCCTGAACGAAAAGCTATTAAATCGATTTGTTGGGTTTCGCCCTGATAAATTAAGTTCTTCCAAGTGATTGATTTTTGTAGGTTGGGTTGAGGCACGAACTTTTTGAGAAGTTACGTTTCCAAATTGTTGATATGAAATTGCTGCCTCTTTTTGGGAGGCATATTAACAAGGAGTTATGCTCCCTATGGATAAAGATTTGAGAAGAGAGTTTGATGAAGAATTAGATGAGATAAGTTTTCGGTCTTATGCTGTCTATCTTGAGGGCAAACTGCTGGCTTCCGGTCTTAATTTGAAGGAGCTTGTCGATATTGCCACCGACATGTTTGTGGAGCTTGTGAGGGTAACATCGGGATATCTCATGCTTTTTGATGAAAAGTCCTGGGAGTTGAACATCAAGTCGGTCAAGGGGCTAAAACAGAAGCGCATTGAGAAGGAAATCAGCATAAAGACAGAAAATGAAGTTGTCAAATGGATTACTGATTGGAGAAAACCGATTCTGCCGTCCGATATAGACGAATTGTTCGCAAGAGAGTTCTTCGGCAAAATGTCGGAAAAAATCGGATTGGAGATCACCCTGTCCTGTCCTCTGGTGGTGAAGGATAAATTTGTAGGTCTGATTAATTTTGGAGAGAAAGAATCTAAAAAACCATTTAGTCAGAAAGATCTCCGGCTGTTATCTACCATCTCCGTTCACGTTGCGATTGCTATCGAGAATGCAAAATTATACGAGAAGCTGCTCAAAAGCTATTTCAGCACCGTCAGAGCCTTGGCCGAGGCCATAGAGACAAAGGACCCTTACACTCGCGGTCATTCTGAACGGGTTTCTAAATATGCTGTCGTTATAGCCAAAGCCATGAATTTTTCTAAGTCCGAAATTGAAGGTATCCGTGTTGCCGGCATACTGCACGATGTCGGCAAGATTGGGCTTCAGGAAGGGATTCTCTTGAAATTCGGGTCCCTGACAGATGCTGAATTCGGTGTTATTAAGGAACACCCTGTTGTTAGCGCCAGAATAATCGAAAAGGCAGAGTTTCCGTGGGAGGTAAAATCCCTGGCCCTTCATCATCATGAGCGGTATGACGGCGGTGGGTATCCGAACGGGCTTAAAGGAGAGGATATCCCTTTTGGGGCACGCATCCTGGCCGTTGCTGATACGTATGCGGCTTTATTGGTGGACAGGCCCTACCGCAGATGTTTTACAAAAGAAAAGGCTTTGGGGATAATCAAAGAGGTTGCCGGCACACAGTTAGATCCGGAGATAGTTCCGGTGTTCCTTGATCTGGTGGAGAAGGGGGCTTTGGATTGATTGTTGATTGATCAAAGTGACCAGGGCTTCCTGGCCCTCCAGAAAAGGATATTCAAGGAAAGAGGACTGGATCTCAGCCAGTACAGGGAGAAATGCCTGAAGCGGAGGATTGACGTGAGATTGAGGGCAACCGGGATGCATAGCTACCTGGAGTACATGGCTGTCCTGAAAAAAGATCCATCAGAATATGACAGGCTCCTTGACGCCCTCACAATCAATGTGACCAATTTTTTTAGAGATAAGAGCGCTTACAGGATAATAGAAGACTCTGTCATCCCGGAATTAGTTTCATCGAAGAAAAAATATAGGAAGAAAATAATTCGTGTCTGGAGCGCCGGCTGCGCCAGCGGAGAAGAACCATATTCCATGGCTATTCTGTTCCATGAAATATTGGGTAATAAGATTAATGACTTTCTTATTTCTATTCATGCAACCGATATTGATAAGCCGTGCCTGGAAAAAGCCAAAACGGCTGAGTACGAAGCCGGCGCTTTTTCCGGAGTCGATGAAAAAATACTGAGGCTGTATTTCAAGCGCGACCTGAAATATAAATTAAAGGAAGAGATAAGACAGATGGTAAAATTTAAGCGGCATAATCTGATTTCCGACAGACCTCTTGCCTGCTTAGACATCATACTTTGCAGAAACGTGTTGATTTACTTTTCAAGAGGTTTGCAAATGAGGCTGTTTGGAAAATTCTGTAAAGGCTTAAATAAAGGGGGCTACTTGATACTTGGAAAGGCCGAAAGCCTATCAGAGGTGTCGGCAGAGCTGTTTCGGCCGGTCAATATCAGAGAGCGCATATATCAGAAGATATAAAATATCAGCAGAAAGGAGGAAAACATGAAATGGACCATTGGGAAAAAACTGTTTATTGGATTTTTTTCTATTACTCTTTTAACTCTGGTAGTGGCGGGAGCAGCCTTTGTAAATTTTAGTAAAATAGATGAAGCGTCCAGACTGGTCCAAGTGGGAGATCATATAACGAATCACGTTTTGGAGCTCAGAATATATGAGAAAAATTATCTTTTATGGCATGAGCAAAAATATGTTGAAAGCCTTAAAGAAACTATAAGCCACCTGGGCGAACATTTTGCTGCCGAAAGACAAGAGATCCATGACAAAGCTGACATCTCCTGTTTTGATAAAATGACGAGTGCAACAAAGACATACGAAGGTATCTTTAATAAGATGATAAAAAACATCGAAACCGATGCAGAATTAACCGGTAAAATGATAGCTACCGGCCGCAAAGTGCAGGCAGTTGCGGGGGGGAGAGAAAAAGCCGGCGAAATAATACTCAGCCTGCTGGAAGCCAGTAGGGCGGAAAAGAATTACCAGCTATACCATATGAAAGTGACCCGGCCAGGAGAAAAAACATATGAAGAGAAATTTAACGATGCTATAAACCGGCTAAAAGATGTGGCTGGCGGCGATCCTGAAATCAATGGGTTGGCTGATCAATATGCGGCTGATTTTAACAAACTTGTGGTGAGTCATAAAAAAACCCATGAGTTGATTGCCCGGATGAGGGATGATGGCCAAATTATTTATGAAACAGCAGAGGAAATTGCAGATAAAGCATGGACAACCATAGCCACGGCCCAGACAACAGCAGGCTCCGTTATGATAGTAGTTCTCATTATTGCGGTAATTGCAGGCGGGGTCATGGGCGTGATTATTTCCAGGATGATAACTATTCCCATCCGCGAACTGGTATCCGCATCTCAGACCGTTGCCAATGGTGATCTGGCCCGTGATGTAGAGGTAAAAGCAGGAGATGAAGTGGGCATGCTGGCTACTGCCTTTCAACAGATGGTTGAAAGTCTCAGGGGTCTTGTTGGTCAGACCCAGAATACAGCAGAAAAGGTATCTGCAACCTCCCAGGAGTTATCTTCCTCGGCCCAGGAGATGAATGCGACCACCGAAGAGGTCTCCTCAACGGTTCAGCAGATTGCTGCCGGTTCGAGCAAGCAGGCAGAGGCCACTGAAAAGACCTCTAAGATTATAGAGGATATTTCAACTACTATAAAAGAAAACGCCTCTGCTGCACAGTCGGCCTCATCTGCATCCCTGGAGGCCATTGAGAAGGCCAGGACCGGCAGGAACGCCACCCAGAAAACAGTCGAAAAGATGGAGCAGATAGATTTTGTGATCAATGAGTCTGTCAGTTCTATTCGTAGCCTGAAAGACAGGTCCCAGCAGATAGGCCGGATTGTTGAGGTAATTACCGGTTTTGCCAACCAGACCAATCTTCTTTCCTTAAATGCAGCCATTGAGGCGGCTAGGGCAGGTGAGTCAGGCCGGGGGTTTGCAGTAGTAGCCGAGGAGGTTCGCAAACTTGCGGAAAGTTCTAAAAAATCAGCCGAGGAGATTGCTGACCTGATTGCAGAGATACAAACAGAAACAGAAAAGGCGGCTACTTCCATAGATTCAGGAAGTAAAGAGGTAACCGATGGGATGGAAATGGTTAAGGAGACCGGAGTGGCTTTAGAAGAGATTATCAATGGAGCGGAGGAAGCAGGTGCCATGAGCCAGCAGGTCTCAAGCGCAAGTCAACAGATCGTAGAGGGTATCGAAAAGATCGTAAGGTCCATGGAGGAGATATCAGCGACGGCCGAAGAAAATGCCTCGGCTGTCCAGGAGGTATCGGCCTCCACTGAGGAGCAGACAGCCTCCATGGAAGAAATGGCTTCCTCTGCCCAGGAGTTGTCTGATATGGCAATTAAATTGGCTGAATTGACGGCCAAATTCAAGGTGGGAGGAAATTAGGATGCAAGAAGATAAATCCGCTGGCAAAGAAATTCAGGTGGTTATCTTTCGCCTTGGAAAGGAAGAGTTCGGAGCCAGGATAGATCAGGTGAAAGAGATTATTGAAATGAGCCACATAACACGAATGCTAAAGGCTCCTTCTTTTATCGAGGGGGTAATAAACCTCAGGGGACAGGTGATAGCTGTTATCGATTTAGCCAGGCAGTTTTGTCTCCCCGCATCCGAGCGTGGCGAAGAAACCCGCATCGTAGTGGTTGATGTGGATGATAATATTGTGGGTATGATTGTTGATTTTGTCCCGGAAGTCCTGAGAATTTCTGTGGAAGATATCGGTCCTACCCCTGCCCTAATAGAAAGCAGAATAGATACCAGATATATTGAAGGGATCGGGAAGATTGATGACCGTCTTTTTGTGCTGCTAAACCTCAGCAAGGTGCTTTCTCCCGAAGAGGTGAAAAGTGTAGAAGAGGTGATGGGGTCTTGACATTGGATAGTGTAATCAAAGTTGGTTTGGCGGAGGTTAAAACTGCCCAAAAATCCCATATGCTGACCACACCATCGGTGGGCTCCTGTGTGGTGGTCATGCTTTACGATGAATTGATCAAGGCAGGGAGCATGGCTCACATCATGCTGCCGGATATCAACCTCGCTAAATCAAAGAAGAATAAGGCCAAGTTTGCCAATACAGCCGTGGAAATTATGCTGGAAGAAATGATCAATCTGGGTGCGGTCATGAGGCGGATAAAGGCCAGGATCGTGGGAGGCGCAAATATGTTTCCAACTGTAAATCGAGCCAATGCGATGCATATTGGAGCAAGAAACATTGCTGCTGTAAAGGATGAATTAAGAAAAAGAAAAATCAGCCTCGTGGCGGAAGATACAGAGGGAAACCATGGTCGTTCCGTGGAATTTTTTCTTGAAACAGGGGTTGTGAGGACAAAGAACGCTTTACACGGCAACAAAGAAATTTGAGGGGGGATGCATGAGTGTAAAAATCTTGATCGTGGATGATGCTGCCTTTATGAGGATGATGTTGTCTGATATCCTTGTAGAAAAAGGTCATAATATTGTCGGAGAGGCCGAAGACGGCGAGGAAGCGATCAGGCTTTATAAGGAGCTGAAGCCGGATCTGGTAACCATGGACATCGTCATGCCGAGAGTCGGGGGTATTGAGTCAATAAGGGAAATCCTGAAGATAGATTCCAAAGCAAAAATAATTGTAGTCAGCGCCCTGGGCCAACAGGCGCTGGTAAAGGAAGCCGTCGAAGCAGGAGCAAAAGGTTTTGTGGTCAAGCCATTTAAGCCTGAAAAGGTGACCGAGGAAGTTGAGAATATCTTAGGCGGGTAAGGGGGGAGCTTGAAACTTGAAACTGGATACTGGATGCTGGGATGGGTTGAATGAAAGAAATTTATGAAATGGACGTTTATAAGTTGGCTGAAAAGCTATCCGATATGATTTGGTATGCTTTTGACAATTGGACAGTTAAAGTTCAAAAGACCATTGGGTATCA
The DNA here is from genome assembly GCA_048636195.1 of Anaerolineales bacterium. Lineage (GTDB taxonomy): Bacteria > Desulfobacterota > DSM-4660 > Desulfatiglandales > Desulfatiglandaceae > 4484-190-2. Next base: position 18,068 of record JAIVXD010000001.1, on the reverse strand, counting down.
GATTGCTGATTACACCAAGATCATCGACGAATTGGGACCAAAGCTCAATGCATTTATCAAAAGCACTAAATAAAATGCCCCTTTTCAAGTATCGAGTTTCAAATTTCCAGTTTCCAGTATTTGGAAGTAGTGAAGGAAGAGGATGAGCAATAAGATTCGTGTCCTGGTGGTGGATGATTCTGCCTTGATGAGGCTGATGATTTCGGATATTCTCAACTCTGACAAGGGGATTGAGGTGGTAGCCACGGCAAAGGATGGTGAAGACGGGATCATGAGAGTAGCCGAACTAAAGCCTGATGTGGTTACCCTGGACGTTGAAATGCCCCGTCTGGATGGTTTACATGCCCTGGGTTATATCATGAGCGAAATTCCCACTCCCGTGGTTATGGTCAGTGCCTATACTCAAAAGGATGCAGAAGCCACCTTTCGTGCCCTGGAATACGGGGCGGTCGATTTTGTTTCCAAGCCATCAGGGCCTGTATCAAGAGATATAAGAGTGGTAGGTGATGAATTAATAGCCAAGATCAGGGTAGCTGCCGGAGTTGATCTTGATGGGCTCAAATTTATACGGCCTAAAAAAATTCCTGAAAAATATCCAACGGCCAAATCTAAGAAGATTGCTCAGGGAATGAGAGTTGTCGCTATTGGAGCATCCACCGGTGGTCCACGTGCCGTAAGGGAGATACTTTCCCAACTCGACCCTGATATTCCCACAGGATTATTGATTGTGCAGCACATGCCCAAAGGGTTCACAAAAACGTTTGCCAGCAGGTTGGACAGCGAGTCCCGGATAGAGGTAAAAGAGGCGGAAGCAGGTGACAGAATAGAGCAGGGAAAGGCATTGATTGCTCCTGGCGATTATCACATGATCATAAAAAGAGAGATATCCGGCAAAAGGACGTCAGGGGTTATAAGTCTTAATCAGGAGTCCCCTGTCTATGGCCTGAGGCCCACGGTTGATAAGATGATGCTTTCAGTGGCAGAGGTCTATGAAGATAAGGCAGCGGGGGTTATTCTAACCGGCATGGGCAACGATGGGGCAAAGGGAATGAAGGCCATAAAGGAGAATAAGGGCAAGACAATTGCCCAGGATAAGGATACCTGTGTGGTGTATGGCATGCCGAAAGCAGCGGTCGAAGAAGGGGCTGTGGATAAGGTGGTTCCTTTAAGTAAAATAGCCGAAGAGATAATGAAGATGGTATGATACCGGATACTGGAGAAAGCATAAAAGATGAGCGATAATTCTAAATACATGAGGGCCTTTATTGCTGAGTCGGAAGAAGACCTTCAGGATATGAACAGAGCCCTTTTGGAACTGGAGAAGGAACCGGGCAGAAGGGATCTCATAGATGAGTTGTTTCGCCATTCCCATACTATAAAAGGCGGCTCGGCCTCCTTGGGATATGAAGATATATCAACGCTCGCCCACGAGATGGAAAACCTCATGGATAAATTGCGGAGCCAAAACATAAAGCCCGATTCCTCTATTATAGGCATACTGTTTGAAACCTTTGACTTTTTGGAGACTCTTATAGGTAGTGTTGCAAAGCAGAAAAAAAGAAAAATAGAGATCACCCCGCTCATAGGCAGACTCAAGGCGATATCTTTTGCAGAGCCTCCCTTGAAGCCCGAGACAGCAGAAGAGGTGCCGGTTACGGTGGAGCCGGAAAAGGAGTATAACGCTCAGATTAAGATCACCTTGAAGGAAGATTGTATATTCAAATCGCTCAGAGCCTTTATAGTGCTGAAAAATTTGGGCAAATTCGGGGAAATAGCCAACACGGCACCCAAAGTCAGAGACATAGAAGATGAAAAGTTTGATCAATCGTTCACGGTCTTTTTTGTAACTAAGGAGAATGAAGAAAAGATCAGGAAAGTTATCGAATCCGTCTCAGAAGTAGACAGCGTAGATATCTCATCTGTCAGCCTGCCGGCAATAAAAATCCCCTCCTTGAGTAAGGCACAGACTATTCGGGTAGATATAGGACGTCTTGACAAACTGATGAATCTGGTTGGCGAATTAGTCATCGATAAGATTAGATTGATCCGGATCGGTTCGATGCATGACATACCCGAATTAACGGAAGCTATTGCCCATCTGGACCGGTTGATCGCTGATATTCAGGATGAGGTGATGCAGGCGAGGCTCGTTCCCGTGGACCTGATCTTTAACAGGTTTCCCAGAATGGTAAGAGATCTGGCCAGAGTTGAGAATAAAAAAATTGACTTTATAGTAAAAGGGACGGAAGTAGAGGTAGACCGAACTATACTGGATGAGATCAGCGATTCCCTGATCCATTTGTTTAGAAATGCTGTTGACCATGGAATCGAATCTGCTGCGGAAAGAAAGAATGCCCGAAAGCCTGAGACAGGCTCTATAAGACTGAGCGCCAGTCGGGAAAAGGAGCATGTGGTCATAGAGGTTTCAGATAACGGAAAGGGGATAGAGCCGGACCGGATTCTTGATTTAGCCGTAAAGAAAGGGATCATAAAACCGGAGGAGGGCTTTAGCTTAACTGATAAGGAGAAACTGATGTTGATATGCGCTCCCGGTTTTTCTACCACCGAGGAGGCCACGGATGTTTCAGGCAGGGGGGTGGGGTTGGATGTGGTAAAGACAACCATGCAATCCCTTGATGGCACGCTGGCCATTGACTCAGAGAAAGGCACCGGGACTAAAGTTGCCCTGAAATTGCCCCTCACAATGGTAATAGCACGGGGCCTGCTGGTTATGGTGGGAAAGGAGATCTTTATCGTTCCATTAGCCAATGTGCAAGAGATAGTCAGAGTCAATGCCTGTGATGTTAAAACAATTAAGGGAGAAGAGGCAATTTCTTTAAGAAAGGGAGTTGTTCCTTTGATACGCCTAACTAAGGCTCTGGAACTCGATGTTGAGGAAGATACCAAACCGGAATTCGACGTTCTGGTGGTGGAAATTGGTGGCAAGAGGATAGGCCTGGTAGTTGACGGCCTGATAGGACAGCAGGAAATCGTTATTAAGTCCTTGGATGGCTATCTAAAAGGCGTTAAAGGCTATGCCGGTGCTACCATTCTGGGAGATGGAAAGGTGGCTTTTATATTAGACGTGGCATCGCTTGTAACATGAGCACGTTGGATTGTTGATTGATGGAATACCTTCAATCAACAAACAATCCAAAAAAGGGAGCTATTATGGATAATTCTGACATATTGAGTAAAGAACTGCTTGATGCCTTAAAAGAGGTGGGCACAATTGGGGCCGGCCATGCGGCTAATGCCCTCTCACAACTAGCTGGCAAGAAGATTATGATAACTGTACCGGAAGTGAAGGTGTTATCTTTAAAGAAAATAGTGAAACTTGTTGGGCCTCCGGAAAACTTTGTAGCAGCCGTATATATGCAGCTTATGGGTGACACCCAGGGAAGGTCCCTACTGATATTTCCCAGGCAAAGTACATTTAACCTGGTGGATATATTGATGAAGCGGACTGCCGGACAGACTAAATTCTTGAAGGAAATCGATTGTTCGGCCATCAAAGAAGTAGGAAATATCCTGACCGGAGCATTTCTGACCACGTTAGCTGACTTTTTGAATATAGTGTTGATACCCTCTGTTCCACTGATGGCCTATGATATGGTTGGGGCAATCCTGGAGGCCCTGGCTATTGAATTCGGTGAGGATGCGGACTGCATATTCTGTATCCAGACCGAATTTACGGACCCATCTCTCGAGATAGGGGGAAGCTTTATACTGGTATTCGACCGTCAATCCTTAGACATTATAATCGAAAAGATAGAAATGAAAATCAAAGAAATGACAAATAAATAGTTGCCAAATAAGAACAAAACATGCGTTTAATTCACGGAGGTGCTTGGTTTGACTGAAAATTATCCACCGATAGATGAGCTGGATGAATTGAGTTTTCGATCTTATGCAATGTTTGTCCAAGCTAAATTGATGCCTTCCATTTTTGACCTGAAGAAATTGCTGGAGATAGCAATTGATGCATTTGTTGAACTGCTGCGGGTGGACGTGGGCTATATAATGCTATTTGATGAAAAATCTCGGCAATTGAGCGTTGAAGCGGTCAAGGGTCTGAAAAGACACACCATAAGAAAAACCAGGATAAACGTAAACAAAGATATTATTCAGGGGATAATCGAAAGAAAGGCTGCAATATTCCTTTCTGAACTCGAGGAAACACTTCCAATAAAGATCTTATTCCAAAAGATGGCAGAAAAAGCGGGGGGTGATATTGTATTGTCGATTCCCCTGGTCATAAAGAAGGATCTGCTTGGATTGGTCAATCTTAGCGGAAGAGAATTTGAAACGCCCTTTAAGCAAAAAGATCTACGGTTTCTGTATACACTGGCTGACTATATTGCCATGGCCATACAGAATGCCAACCTGTACCGAAAAAAGATTGAAGTAGAAAAATTGAGAACCATCGAGTACAAGCGGGCGGAGGAAGCGCTGAAAGAAACTCAGCAATATACACGCGGGCTTATTGAAGCCAACCTTGACGCTTTGGTAATGATATCAGCCGAAGGTAAGATTACTGATGTAAACCAAGCAACAGAGTTTATCACAGGAATGTCCCGTAAGGAGATCGTCGGTACTGACTTTTCAAACTGTTTTACCGACCCTGATGCATCGAACAGAAGTTATCAACAGGTCTTCCGAGATGGATATATCCGGGATTATCCTCTTGAGATCAAACACCGTGATGGAAAGGTCACCCCTGTCCTTTACAATGCTTCTGTTTACAAAGATGCACAAGGGCGCGTAGCCGGGGCTTTTGTAGCCGCAAGAGATATTAGCGAACAAAAACAACTTGAAACCCAATTAGCTCAGGCCCAAAAGATGGAGTCCATCGGCATTCTGGCCGGCGGGATTGCCCATGACTTCAACAATATACTGACCACCATCATCGGGAATGCCGAGCTTGCGTTGATGGATGTCATCAAGGATGAATCCTTACGCAATGGAATAAAAGAGATTAAGAAAGCCGGAGAAAAAGCAGCTTTTTTGACCCACCAGCTTCTTGCCTTCAGCCGCAAGCAGATTCTCCAGCCTATGCTCCTGGATATTAATGAAGTATTAACAGATATAGAAAAGATGCTTGGCCGCCTGATTGGAGAGGATATTGAGTTGTTGACGAATCCGGCTCCTGCATTGTGGCAGGTGGAAATAGACCCCGGCCAGATTGAGCAGGTAATCATGAACCTTGCGATCAATGCCAGAGATGCCATGCCAAAGGGTGGCAAGCTCACCATTGAGACAGCCAACGCTGATCTGAACGAGAATTATTTTCGAGAGTACGGTATTGAAGGAAAAAAGTCAGGCCATTATGTGATGCTGGCTGTAAGCGATACCGGCAGCGGGATGGATAAAGAAACCCGGGAACATATCTTCGATCCTTTCTTCACCACAAAAGAAGTCGGCCAGGGCACCGGATTAGGCCTGTCCACTATATACGGCATTGTCAAACAAAATAATGGCTTTATCTGGGTCTACAGCGAGCCCGGGAAAGGGACAATATTCAAGGTCTATCTGCCTAATGTAAAGGATTCGGAGACTGAGGAAAAAGAACAAACCCCAGTGGACGATCCTGGCGGTTCTGAGACCGTTTTGATTGTGGAGGATGATGACAATCTTCGAAAATTTGCGCAAAAAGCTCTCAGGCAGCAGGGGTACAAACTCCTTGTGGCTAAAAATGGCGAAGATGCCCTGAGGGTCTGCAAGGAGCACGATGGTCAGATTGATCTGATGATAACTGATGTGGTGATGCCAAAGATGGGCGGCAGGGAAGCAGCAAAACGGCTGCAACCTCTATATCCAGAAATGAAGGTGATTTATATGTCAGGGTACACGGACGACGCCATAGTTCATCACGGTGTTCTGGAGCCTGGGCTGAATTTCCTTGAAAAGCCTTTTACACCCAAAGGTCTGGCGCTCAAGGTGCGGGAGGTACTGGACCAGGAGGATCTTGAGCAATGAGTTCAACAACCAGCGCTGGTGCCGTATTTTGAACACCAACAAGTCGCCCAAAGGGCGCTAATTTGATTTTAAATAGTTTAATTTTTGACCGAGCCCTTACTCTACTTCTATCTCAGCTATATACAACTCCCGGCCCCCTTCTATGCGAACATTCCAGCACTGGCACTTCGGACAAATCATGATAGGCTCTTTTAATTCAAAGCATTCTTTACACTCCTCACAATACCCCTTTATAGCCAAAATTTCTATATCCAACGCAACTCCTTTTAGGGAAGTATCTTCGGTAATGAGTTCAAAACAGAATGAAAGGGCGTCAGGTTGAATCGCCGTAAATTTGCCCACCTTTATTTTAACGCTGATCACATTTTCCAGACAATGACGTGTGATTTCCTCTTGAACAATGGAAAGAAGGCTTTCGGCAATAGAAAGTTCGTGCATAATAATTCCCGTCAATCCTTAAGATGCATATCAAAAAAAACTGAACCTTTTTCAAAATTGTTTCAATCTTGACCCCAAGTTAATTATACCTCGAAAGGCCATAACTTGCGATTTTTCGCTGGCCATGAACATCAATAGCTGTGTTGCTCAGGCTTGAAATAGCTTGCTATTGGGCACCTTCGCGCCTTGCTCTTGATGCTCATTGCTCACCGAAAAAAACGCAATTTATAACCTTCCGAGGTATATACAAAAAATCTTTCTCTTTGGACAGGATTAATTGAATGTATATGTTTATCTTAATTGATGAACCTGTAAAAAATCGAATTTGTCAGGTGTCAGGTTTCCAGAAATTGCCCAAACTCATTGATGTTACATTTTCTGCTTGTAATTTCCAAAAAAAATGGTAATATATTAATTTTATTATCTGCAATCGCAGTTTCTGGTGTGCAATGTTAGCATAAATCAAAAAGTTGCATCTCCATTCCATCTCATAGTCCTTGATGCGGAAAAAAAGGGAAAGCATTCAGGAACGGTCTGCCGGTTCAAAGCAAGCGACATTCCAACAAAGATGAAATACAAGAACTCTTTGCATCAGATTGTCCTGCTGGAATCATTAACCTTGAGCCAAACCATTGGAAATACGCCTAAGACCGTTATTATTGGCGTGGAGCCGGATAGATTAAATACGAACAGATTAAATATAGGAGGGGACATAGATGTGTATTGCCATACCTGCGAAAGTGATAAAAATCGACGATGAGATGGCCTTAATCAATGTTGGCGGCGTGACATGTTCCACGTCCCTGATGCTCCTTGCCGATGCAGTTGTCGGAGATTATGTAATTATTCACGCAGGATTTGCCATCCACAAAATAGATCCCAAAGAGGCGCAAGAATCTCTTAAGCTCCTTCGGGAACTGGCAGATAAGGAGGTTTTAGTTTGAAAGTGCCTGTTGTACGCAACATTCTTGAGGTCAATGATCGTATCGCTAATGAACACAGAGAGTTATTCCGAAAAGACAACCTGCTGGTCCTGAATCTTATGAGTTCCCCCGGAGCCGGAAAGACCACCTTGCTGGAGAACACCGTCGGACATCTGAAAGAAAACTTACGTATCGGGGTCATTGAAGGGGATATCCAGACTTCGGCAGACGCCGAAAGAATCATCCGTGCGGGGGCCACCGCCGTGCAGATCAATACAGATGGCGCATGCCACCTGGACGGGAATATGATAAAGGCCGCGCTTGGCTCTATTAACACAAAAGAAATAGATCTTTTGTTTATCGAAAACGTGGGGAACCTGGTCTGCCCTGCTGAATTTGATCTGGGGGAAGACTGCAAGGTAATGATATTAAGCGTCACCGAAGGGGATGACAAGCCGGAAAAATACCCTTTGATGTTTCATGAGGCATCGGTGCTCCTGATTAACAAGATAGATCTCCTCCCCTATGTGAATTGTGATATGAATAAGATCCGCGAGTCTGCCCTAAAAATCAATCCCAAAATTGAGATATTTGAAATTTCATGTCAGACAAAAAAGGGACTCAATAACTGGTTTGGGTGGATTTTAGAGCATATTAAGAAATGATGAAATGCCGCTCAGGTACAAAAAAAATTATAGTTGGACGAAAACTAACGGCAAACGGTATTGTTCAGGGGGTTGGGTTTCGCCCATTTGTTTATCAATTAGCACTCCATTACGAGCTCAATGGAGACATTGCTAATACCTCCTCTGGAGTAATCATCCACATTGAGGGGAGCAAACAAAAGATAAAGGCATTTGTCCATGACCTTGGTGAAAAGAGCCCGCGCCTTGCCCACATTACAGAGATTTCAAGTTCGCACGAGCCGGTTATAGGTTATAAGGAATTTACCATCCAGACAAGCAGAAAAGAGTCTTCGCGATCTACTCTGATCTCCCCGGACATGGCTATATGCGATGATTGTCTTCACGAGCTGTTTGATCCTGAAAACCGGCGATATCAATATCCTTTCATCAACTGCACAAACTGCGGCCCACGGTATACCATCATAGACGATATTCCCTACGACCGTCCGAATACCTCCATGAAACATTTTAAAATGTGCCCAAAATGTCGGAAAGAATATGATGATCCAGCAGACCGCAGATTTCATGCCCAGCCAAACGCCTGCGAGATATGCGGCCCGAGTGTTTCTCTCTATGACAACCGGCGCATACCGGTTTTGGCCCAGGATCCTGTCAAAAGGACGGTTGATCTTCTCAAACAAGGGCATATTGTCGCTATAAAAGGTTTGGGGGGATTTCATCTTACCGTGGATGCCGGAAAAAACGATGCGGTCATCCGTCTGCGCCGCAGGAAACACCGGGAAGAAAAACCGTTTGCACTGATGTCTTACGACCTTGAGCGGATTCGTAAATACGCCTATATCGAACCGGATGAAGAGGTCATTCTGAGCTCTCCTCAGCGCCCGATTGTCCTTTTGAGAAAAAAAGAGCCAAACCCGCTTTCACCTGAAATCTCGCCGTTTAATAAAAATTTCGGGACAATGCTGCCATATAGCCCGCTTCACTATCTTCTTTTACGTTCTGATTTCACAGCGTTGGTTATGACCAGCGGCAACATAAGTGAAGAACCGATTTCTATTGATAACGATGAAGCATTTGAACGCCTTGGCGCTATTGCCGATTATTTTCTGATCCACAACAGGGACATCTATTTGTGCTGCGACGATTCCATTGTCAGAAGGGTGGATGGAGCAACTCGCTTTATCCGCCGATCGCGAGGCCACGTTCCCACCCCTGTTTTCCTTAAAGAGAAAATTCCACAGATACTTGCCTGCGGTGCTGAGCTGAAAAACACCATCTGCCTGACCAAGGGGAAAAACGCGTTCATCAGCCAGCACATAGGGGACCTGGAAAATATTGAGACATATCGTTTTCTTGAGCTGACCGTGCAGCATATGAAACAAATTCTCGACATTGATCCCCAAATCGTGGCCCATGACCTTCATCCTGACTATCTCAGCGCCCATTACGCCAGGAAACAAAAAGAAATGAAAAAAATTGCAGTGCAGCATCACCATGCTCACATCGTAAGCTGTATGGCGGAAAACAGATTGGACGGGCCGGTGCTGGGGCTCTCTTTTGACGGAACAGGCTATGGCACAGACGGTTGTATCTGGGGTGGAGAGGTATTAATTGTCGAGGCACATCAATTTACGCGCGCGGCCCATCTTGTTTATCTCCCCATGCCTGGCGGCCAGGCAGCGATTAAAGAACCGTGGCGAATGGCCGTGGGTTATCTTTTCAATGCATTTGGCGAAGCTTTCCATGACTTAGACCTCCAGCTCTTTCAGGAGCTTGAGAAGGAAAAGATCAAAATTATCCTGGAAATGATCTCCAAACAGGTCAACTCCCCTCAAACATCCAGTCTCGGTCGTCTCTTTGACGGAATCGCCGCCATTCTCGGCATCAGAAAGAAGGTGACTTACGAAGGACAGGCCGCTATGGAACTGGAGATGGCGATACGCGAAGAGACAGAGGAGTCTTATGACTATGAATGGGAACAAGGAAAGGACTTGCGCAGGATACTGATTCATCCTATTATCCGTGGTGTGGTAAAAGACATTGAAAACAATTTGTCGGTGTCTGATATCAGTGCTAAATTTCACACGACCCTGGTCAGGTTGTTTTCAGAACTTTGCGCAATTCTCCGTAAAGAGACCGATCTAAATCGTGTGGTTTTAAGCGGCGGGGTTTTTCAAAACGCAACTTTACTGGCCGGCCTGAGAAATGCCCTGAAAGATAAAGGTTTTCAGGTCTTTACTCATTCCCTTGTTCCAACCAATGACGGAGGCATCTCTTTGGGACAGGCGGTTGTGGCAGCGGCTATCACCAGAGATCTGGGGATTGGATGACGTCAGAGCCGACAAAGCTGCAAGCCGGGAACTTGTTTTTTAAAAAAGTGTAAACTACTTTTTGGCCTATATGTAAGGATGCCGTTAAAGGGTCTGTATTTTTATTTTGTGCTTTGTTTTCAATTGACACCCAAGATTGCTTAAGCTAAACTTTTTAACTAAAAAATGTCGGCAGAATTCCAGAAGTTACAGGCTTTCAACTCAGCCCGTCCACCAACAGCAGATGGAGCGGGCTGAATTCAAGAAAGGAGGTATGCGCAATGCGAACAGGGCTCTTCCTGTCCCTTGATGACGGGACAATCTCGGAAACGGTGGACGTCGATCTGCTGGCAAGGGAATATTCCTATCTCCCTGCTTGCAAGGTGTACGACAATTTCTTCAGGTATGAGGATCAGCAGGACATCCTGAAGACCGTGGATAAAGATAGGCTGGACGCCATTGTTTTTGCAGGCAACTCTCCAAAGTATTTTGAGAGGGTATTGAGCGGCGACCTGATACTGAAGACCCTGCAAGACCGGGGTGTCAATAAAAACAAGATCGCCTTTGCCAATATCAGGGAGCAGGTGGCCCTCCCTCACAAAGGCGAAAATGGGAAGGCAACAAAAAAAGCACGGCTTCTCATTGATGTGGCTTTGGCCAAGGTTGAAATATGCCATAATATCACATCAATAGCTGTTTCGCCCAGGCGCTCGGTACTGGTGGTCGGCACCACTCCGGGCGGCATTGTTGCCGCAAGTGAGCTCTTGGCAAAAGGTTACAGGGTATATGTTGTGGAAAAGGAACTTTCCGTTCGCAAGCATGCTGCGATGGATGAGGATATGTTGCCCAGCTTGACCGCTGTGGAGTCAGATGACAAGGCGACAATCCTTTTTGAAACCGATGTGGCGGACGTTTCCGGATGGTGCGGTGACTACAGGGTTGTGCTGACTAATAGCGCCGGAAAGGAGGAGATTGTCGTCGGAGGGATTGTTCTCAGCGTTGGTGATGATACAGAGTGGATCAAAGATCTAAAGCCAAAGATGCAATTTGACACAGACCGTAATGGGCTCCTCAGGGGTAAGCAAAAGACAACTCTTTTGGGTCGGACAGGAGACCCCGGGATCTGGTTTGTTCCGTTTGGAAAAGGTGATGACCGTTTTGCGCGTGAAACCATCAGTGCCAGCACTGCAGTACTTTTACTTACAACTATCCTTGACAAAAATGAGATAAAACATCCGATACTGGTATCAGAGGTGGATGAAAACGTGTGCGGCGGTTGCGGCACATGTGTGAAGACCTGCGCGTTTGGAGCATCGAGCATTGATCCGATCCGAAAGGTCTCTGTTATTGATCCGAAAAGATGCAAGGGGTGCGGGAACTGTGTGGTTGCCTGTCCCACGGGCGCCCGGAACCTTGTGAGTTTTCCAGAGAAATATGTTGTCAAGGCGATTGACATTCTGAGCCAGGGGGTCTCTGACGATTCTGAGCCAAAGGTTCTGGCTATCCTCTGTAATGGTTGTGGCTATCCGGCGGCAGACATGGCAGGAGAACTCTCGACTCAGATAATAGGAGGAGGGTATTCTACTAATGTGCTGCCTGTCCGGGTGGAGTGTGGCGGCAGCATTGACACCCAGTATATCCTTGAGGCATTTAGCAAAGAATTTGATGGAGTGGCTTTATCGATCTGCAGGGACGGGCACTGCCATCATCTTGTGGGAAATACCGATATGGAACGACGGATTGGGCTTTTTCGTGAGGTATTGCGGTCGAGAAACATCAATGATGAAAGATTGCGGATAATACATGTGTCACCTCATGAGGGAAAGCTGTTCAGCGAAGAGATCAAATCCTTTTGCAAAGAACTTAAATTGATGAATGCTGAAAAAGGGAGATAGGTAGTGAAAATGACTGAAAAAGTTACCGTTGCCACCACGTGGTTACAGGGCTGTTCTGGCTGCCATATTGCTCTGCTTGATTTGCACATGGAGCTTTTCGACTTGCTGGAACTGATAGACATAAGGTATTCTACCATAATGGACATCAAAGATGTTCCTGATGTCGATATAGGGCTTGTAGAGGGCGCCGTGGCCAATGAAGACAACGAAGAAATCCTGAAAACGTTTCGTGAAAAGGCAAAGACTATTATTGCCCTTGGTACTTGCGCCTGTTTTGGGGGAATAACCGGGTTTAGGAACCTATTCATGCGTGAGGATGTTCTGAAGCGCGCCTATGTTGACACCGAAAGCACTGTAGATGGGAAAATTCCTTCCGGGCTCGAAATCCCACCACTCAAGGAATACGTCATGCCTCTTAACCAGGTCGTTAAAGTCGATTACTACATACCGGGGTGTCCGCCGCTTCCCTCAGCGATTAAGAATACACTCGTTGCGCTCGTTGAAGGGAGGACTCCGGAGGTAAAGCTACGCAATCTGTGTGAGGAGTGCGACCGCAAGAAGGACAAGATGCTCGTGGCATCAAGGGATTTCGTGACCGACGGGGTTCTCTCTCCGCATGAGCTTGATCACATTGACCCTGACCTGTGTTTTCTGGAACAAGGTGTGCTTTGCATGGGACCGGCCACCCGTGAGGGATGTGGCGCAAAGTGCTTAAAAAGCAACATGCCGTGCCGTGGCTGCATGGGGCCAACGCCGGGCGCTCTTGAACAGGGAGCTAAGATTGTAAATGCGCTGTCGTCAATTCTGCCAGCAGGGGAGTTGATGTTTCAAGAAGATATAGTCGGCGTCGGATATCGCTATTCCATGCCGGTCTCAATCTATCCCCATCTTGCTAAAGAAGGGAGGGAAAAATAATGAGCAAAACAATCACGATTTGCCCTGTTTCACGGGTCGAAGGACACGGAAAGGTTACCATACACCTGGACGACAACAACGAGGTAGTAGAATCCCATTTTCACGTGCTGGAGTTCAGGGGTTTTGAGAAATTTTGCGAGGGGAGATTGATGTCCGAGATGCCGGTTATTACCACACGTATCTGCGGCATCTGCCCTGTCAGCCATCACCTTGCCTCGGTAAAAGCCTGCGACGATGTTCTTGATGTAGATATCCCCCCGGCCGCAAAAAAGTTGCGTGAATTGATGCACATGGGACAGATGATTAATTCACACTCACTCCATTTCTTTTATCTGGCAGCGCCTGACTTTCTGCTCGGGCCTTCGTCTGATCCGGCAAAGCGAAATATCGTCGGGATGATTAAGGCCGACCCTGAACTTGCCAGGAAGGCAATCCGTCTGCGACAGATCGGTCAGAATATCGTCGAGCGGGTGGGAGGAAGGCCCATACATCCGGTAACGGCCATCCCTGGAGGCATGAGCAAGTCCATGTCCCACGAGGATCGGTTCATCACGGGCAAGGAGATTGGCGAAGCTATCGAACTGGCGCAACTTAGCGTTCAAGTCGGAAAAGAGTTGAACGAAAAATATGCCGACCTTATACCCAGGTTTGCTGTAATCAAAACAAACTATATGGGACTGGTAAAAAACGGCAACCTTGAATTGTACGACGGCACATTGCGTATTATTGACGAGACAGGCAATACTCTGGAGGAATTTGATCCCAAAAGCTACCCCGACTACCTGGGCGAACATGTAGAAGACTGGTCTTACCTGAAGTTTCCTTTCTATAAGAAACAGGGCTTTCCGGAAGGTGTTTATCGGGTTGCTCCTCTCGGCAGGTTGAACGTTGCAGATGCCATCAGCACTGAGCTTGCCAACAAAGAACTTGCCGCTTTCAAACAACTGGGCAACGGCAAACCTGTGCATGAAACCTTATACTACCATTACGCCAGACTTATTGAGTTGCTCTATGCGGCAGAACGCGCACGTGAGCTAATAGACGATGACGACGTGGTCAGTAAGGATGTGCGCGTCAAAGTGGAACGTAAAGCCGGTGAGGGTGTGGGGGTCATAGAGGCTCCTAGGGGAACCCTGATCCACCACTACTGGGCAAACGACAGCGGCAAGATTGAGAAGGCCAACCTCATCGTCGCTACGGTTCAAAATAACCCGGCCATGGATATGAGTGTCAATGAGGTAGCCAGGGAATTCGTCAGGGGTGGCAAAATTGAGGAAGGAGCCCTGAATATGGTGGAGATGGCTATTCGCTGCTATGATCCGTGTCTTTCCTGCGCAACGCACGCCATCGGACAAATGCCGCTTGTAATTGAGTTGCTGGCGGCAGACGGTAGAATAGTCGATGTAGCAGAAAGGATGGCGTGATATTATGAATGGCGCAAAGTCAGTCAGAGATACGATTATCAAGCCCAAATTGGTCGATATTTTTGGAAAAATTACTTCAAATGTGCTTATTACAAAGGCGATATCTGCGGGAAGGGGAGGAAAGACCGAGCAGGAAAAGCTCAAGCTGATGGTAGAGTCTATCTGTTCCGATCCAAAAGTAAAGGGCATGTGGGGTGTAGCACAAACAGCCAAACAAAAACGGGCGTGGCTGAGCGCATTGAAGTGAAGAAGCTCATTATAATCTGTTGTGGTAATACGTTAAGAGGAGACGATGGGTTAGGTTCTTATATCGCAGAATGCCTTCAGGATATTACTGGGTCGGATGGAGTGGATCTCCGTATTATGTCTCTTCCGCAGCTTGACGTGATTTTGGCTTCCCGGATGAGCGAAGCTGACCTGGTAATTTTTGTGGATGCCAGGGTAGATGACAGCGAAGCGTTGGTCAAAATTGAGCGCATCGAACCTGTGGCAGGCCCGGTGACGCCACTCCATACCTCTCACACTATTAGTATGCCTGTGCTCTTGCGTATTGCTCTTGATTGGTACGGAGCCGCGCCGCCATGCTATGCGGTGATGCCAAAAGGCTATGACTTTTCTATCGGCGAGGTCATTTCCGGTAAAGCGCTGATAGCTGCAAGGAATGCAATGGATAAGATCACAAAGATTCTTCAACAATTCCCCGAGTTTTCTTTTTTCTTCCAGGCTTTGGACTAATAACGGATTTAAATAAAATGCCTATCAAACACATGGAAGAATACAGGGATCCGAAAATTTCCCAAAAAATAGTTGACAGTATAAAAAAGCTGAGCCGGAAAAAAGTCCGCTTGATGGAGGTGTGCGGGACCCATACCATGGCCATTTTTCAAAGCGGAATCCGTGCACTCCTGCCGGAAACCATTACGCTCCTTTCCGGGCCGGGTTGTCCTGTATGCGTGACCGCTCAAAAAGAAATCGACGCTTTTATCAAACTGGCCGGAATAAAAGATGTCATAGTAGTCACTTTTGGAGACCTTATGAAAGTCCCGGGCACCCATTCTTCACTGCAAAAAGAACGAGCCCAAGGAAAGGATGTCAGGATTGTTTATTCGGCATTTGACGCACTTGATCTTGCGCAGAAAAATCATCAAAAAGAGGTGGTCTTTCTCGGCGTAGGATTTGAAACCACCGCTCCCACAATTGCCGCCTCATTACTGGAAGCAAAAAAGAGAAAACTAAAAAACTTTTCCGTGCTTTGCGCTCACAAGCTGGTCCCGCCAGCTCTGACTACCCTCATGGAAACAGAGAATGTCAGAATCGACGGCCTTATCTGCCCAGGTCATGTTTCCGTAATTATAGGAAGCAACGCCTATCTTCCGGTGGTTGAAAAGTACCATATCCCTTGTGTGGTTTCCGGCTTTGAATCAACAGATATCCTGCAGACCGTTTATATGCTGGTAAAACAACTTGAGGCCGGAGAGGCGAAACTCGAAAACAGATACCGCCGGGCAGTAACTTTTGAAGGGAACAAAAAAGCGCGACAAATCATGTATCAGGTCTTTGAGCTGGCAGATGCTCCCTGGCGCGGCATCGGGATAATCCCGAAAAGCGGGCTGAAGCTTAGAAAGGAATTTGATTCCTTTAACGCAAAAAAAAGGTTTGATCTTACTGTCCCTGACTCAAAAGAGCCGAAAGGATGCGCCTGCGGCAAGATACTTCTGGGACTAAAGATCCCGCCGGAGTGCTCCCTTTATAAAAAGGTCTGCGCGCCTGATCATCCCGTAGGCCCATGCATGGTGTCAACCGAAGGCACATGCGCAGCCTATTATAAGTATCATACATGAAAAAGGTCTTATCCATGAGAACAGAAAAGATTCTTCTTGATCACGGAAGCGGGGGAAAAGCATCTCACAGCCTGATTGCCGATCTTCTGGTCCCTGAATTCGAAAATCCGATCCTTGCTCAACTTGACGACGGCGCCATACTTGATATTGAAGGAAAGCGGCTTGCCTTTTCGACCGACACCTATGTGGTAGATCCTATTTTTTTCCCGGGGGGAAATATCGGAGACCTTGCCATAAACGGCACGGTAAATGATCTTGCCATGTGCGGGTCAACACCCCTTTATCTGAGCACGGCGTTGATCATCGAAGAGGGCTTTTCCGTGGCTGACTTGAAAAAGATATTCAAAAGAATGAAAGAAACGGCAATAAAGGCCGATGTTCTGATTGTCACCGGAGATACCAAGGTGGTGCCGAACGGGGCAGCAGACAAGATATTTATCAATACCTCCGGAGTCGGGCTCATCCGCGAGGGGATAAATATTTCGGGGCATAATGCACGCCCAGGAGACAAGGTTATAATCAGCGGAACCATTGCCGACCACGGCATTACCATATTGACTCAAAGGCAAGGGATGACCTTTGAATCCTCAATCAAGAGCGATACTGCCCCCTTAAACCATATGGTGCAAGAAATGATCACTGCAAGCAGCCAAATCCATACGCTGAGGGATCCAACCCGTGGGGGTGTGGGAACTTCGCTGAACGAGATTGCCGCCCAGTCAAAGGTAGGAATAAAGATATACGAGGCGGCCATCCCCATCCGGGAGGAAGTTTCAGGAATTTGCGAACTTTTGGGCTTTGATCCCCTCTACATCGGCAATGAGGGAAAACTCCTTGCCTTTGTGGGGCCGGATCATGCGGAAAAGGCATTGGATGCAATCAAAGCGAATGAATATGGAAAAGATGCCTCCATTATAGGAGAAGTCGTCGCCGATTCTCCTGGAAAGGTCTTTATGAAAACAACTATAGGCGGGACCCGAATCGTGGATATGCTCACAGGAGAACAACTTCCCAGGATCTGCTGACCGACAAATATTGCTGCAAAGAGAACTTATTCCAGCCAACCTGCCTAAAGAATTGAGGGAAACCGCTCAAAAAAAGGGCTTTACTCTCGGACTCTCTTCCAGATCACTCACTCTTGCGGAAGCAACTATGATACATAAGGTCCTGGAGGAAACAGACTGGAACCTGAAGCAGGCAGCAAAAGAAATGGAGATTGCCCGGGGCACTCTTTACAGCAAGATGAAGAAATACGGGATAATAAGATCTGAGTAGGAAAAAATTACCGCTGCATTTAGAATGCATGTAAGCGTTCACAGAACGTTGAAATTAGAAATTTGGCCTTCATGCTTTTGTACTGTTCTTCCCAATTTCCAATTTCTATTTTAATCTCTCCCAGATTTCTACTTTCCAATTTCAAGTTTCAAGCCGTGAACGGCTACCTATTTCCCTGCTCGACCAATTTACCACTCAACCGTTTTCCCATAAGCTCTGTATACACAGACCCTGTTGATTTAAGATCGCTTTTAAACAAAAAAATCTTATCAGCAATAAATAATTCTGATTCAAATTTTTCAAACTTTTTCATTGCATCCAGGAGTTTTTTGGGATTAATTTTCCCCTTTATTCTGCCAAGTGTCAGATGCCCTCTAAATGGTCTTTTTTCCCTGGGGAATCCGAGTTCTTCTAAATTTTCT